>NZ_RHPP01000150.1 GCF_003935715.1 Stenotrophomonas sp. 278
TCGGCGGTCTGGGCGCCAGCAGCAGCGGCCTGGTCGGCAGCGACCTGGGCGTCGGCAGCAGCGGCGTCAGCCGAAGCGGCGGCGTCAGCAGCCTGTTCCTGCTTCGAGCAGGCGGTCAGAGCCAGGCCCAGGGCCATCGCGATCAGCAGCTTGTTGATGCTCATTAGTGTGAATCCTCGTCGTTAGATTAGGCAACGCGCTATTGCGCGCCCGGCAACATGATGACAAGCCACGATTGGCTGTCAAGCGATCGCGCATTCATTTTTGCGAAATGCGAGTTAAGTCCAATTAAATCAATTCGATAGCGATGGCGGTCGCTTCGCCGCCGCCGATGCACAAGGTGGCAATTCCGCGCTTTGCATCACGCTTGCGCAAGGCATTGACCAACGTCACCACCAGTCGGGCACCGGATGCACCGATGGGATGACCCAGTGCGCAGGCACCACCATTCACGTTGACCTTGTCGTGTGAAATGCCCAGTTCGCGGATCGGAGCCATGGCCACTACGGCGAAAGCTTCGTTGATTTCAAACAGGTCCACCTGGTCCAGTTTCCAGCCAGCCTTCTCCAGCACCTTGTGGATGGCACCGATCGGAGCAGTGGTGAACCATTCCGGTTCCTGCGAATGGGTGGCATGGGCCACGATGCGGGCCAGCGGCTGCAGCCCGCGTGCAGCGGCGTCCTCTTCAGCCAGCAGCACGACCGCGGCAGCGCCGTCGGAAATGCTGGAGGAGCTGGCCGCCGTCACCGTGCCATCTTTCTTGAAGGCCGGGCGCAGGGTCGGGATCTTGGCGATGTCGGAGCGGCCCGGCTGCTCGTCCTGGGCGTACTCGACCTCGCCCTTGCGGCCCGCGACCTTCACGGCGACGATTTCGTCGGCAAACGCGCCCTCTGCCTGGGCGGCCTGGGCACGGCGCACCGACTCGATGGCGTACGCATCCTGGTCTTCACGGCTGACCTGGAACTTGTCCACCGCGTACTCGGCGAACACCCCCATCGGATTGCCGTCATACGCGTTGGTCAGGCCGTCGAAGGCCATGTGGTCAACCGCCTGGAAGTTGCCGTAGCGGTTGCCGGTGCGCGAGTTGGGCAGCAGGTGCGGCGCGTTGGACATCGATTCCATGCCCCCGGCCACCACGATGCTGGCCGAGCCGGTCTTGATCAGGTCGTGGCCGAGCATGATCGCCTTCATCCCCGAACCGCAGACCTTGTTCAGGGTGGTCGCGCCGGTGGACAGCGGCAGGCCCGCCGCGATGGCGGCCTGGCGGGCCGGGGCCTGGCCGAGGTTGGCCGGCAGCACGCAGCCCATGATCACTTCGGACACGTCTGCGGCCGGAACGCCGGATTGTTCCAGCGCGGCCTGGATGGCGGTCGCGCCCAGGGTGGGCGCGGGCACGCCATTGAACTGGCCGAGGAAGGAGCCGATGGCGGTGCGTTTGGCTGCAGCGATGACAATGTTGGACATGGCAATCTCGTTGATGCGTTGGCGTTTTGGCAATCGGGCCATTGGAACTGGCCCCGATTCCCGTCAGACTGCGGGGGAGGCCCAGTATAGGGGGTCGAGGTTTACCACCGGTGTCTGCGGGGTAGGCGCGGCACCGGACGGTCATATCAACGTCTGGGGGAACAGGGATGAAGCAGTTCGCAAGCGGTAGGACCGCGCTGGCCGGGGCACTGGCAATCGCGTTGAGTGCATGCAGTGGTGGCAGTGGTGGCGAGAACGTCCGGATCGATGGCGGCGGTGGCGGCGCGCCCGTTGTCACGCCCGGCCCAGCGCCGACACCGCCCCCGGTAACGCCCGGTCCAGGCACGTTGCCGGAGCCGGCCATCGACGCGCATCTGGCCCTGATCAATGCCAATGATCGCCAAGGGCTGACCGGCACGGGCGTGCGCATCGGCATTGTCGACTCCGGTGTCAATCGCGCACATCCCACCCTGAACGGGCGGGTGGTCGCCAGCTACAGCTACGTCGATCCGGCGGCCAACAACCTGGGCAAGGACGATGTGGTCGGCCATGGCACCACGGTGGCGTCGCTGGCAGCGGGCCAGGCGGTTGGCAATTGGCCGGGCGGTGTGGCACCGGGGGCGCAGATTGTCTCGGCGCGCATCATTGCCGACAAAACCCCGGACGATGACGGCTCCGGTGAAGGCAATGAGGTCGACGGTGCCCTGGGGCTGGCGTCGGTGCACCAGGACCTGATCGACAACGGCGTGAAGATCATGAACAACTCGTGGGGCGGTCTGTACTGGACCGACCCTTCGGCAACCGCGTCCATTGCCAACGAGTACCGCTCCTTCATCACTGCCAACAACGGGCTGGTGGTGTTCGCCACCGGTAATGAAAGCAAGGCGGATCCTTCGGACATGGCCGCGCTGCCCAGTCAGCCGGGCCCGAACGGGACGAAGCCGGCAGCCGATCTGGAGCGGGGCTGGCTGGCGGTGACGGCGGTCAACTCCAACAAGCCCGACACGCTGTCTTCGTACGCCAATTCGTGCGGTGTGGCCGCCAACTACTGTCTGGCCGCGCCGGGCGAAGCGGTGTTCATTGACCCGCAGAGCACCGGCAGCACGTCTTCGCTCTACTACGGCGGCGGCACCTCGTATGCGGCACCGCTGGTATCAGGTGCGGCGGCACTGGTGTGGGAAAAGTATCCGTACTTCACCAATGACCTGGTGCGCCAGACCCTGCTCGGCACGGCCACCGATCTCGGCGATCCGGGTGTCGACAGCACCTTCGGTCATGGTCTGCTCAACGTAGCCGCCGCCATCAACGGGCCGGGTCGTTTCGATTGGGGCACGGTCACCGTGGACGTGCCGAACCTGCCCACCGCCAATGTCTGGAGCAACGACATCAGCGGTGCCGGCGGGCTTGTCAAACGCGGCCCCGGCCGGCTGGTGCTGACCGGCACCAACACCTACGCTGGCGAGACACGTGTGTCGAACGGCTGGCTGGGTCTGAGTGGTCAGGGCTCGATCGAGGGGACTGTGTACGTTGGCATGGATTGGGAACCTGGTGTGCAACGGGCCGTGCTGACCTTTGGTTCGGGCACGCCGCAGGTGAATGGCTCAGTGCTCAACAACTTTGGCGTGCAGGTGCTTGCACCCAATTCAAACCCGGTCATAAACGGCGACTATTATCAGACCTCCGACGCGTATCTTTCCGTCGCCCTTGGCGGCGCGGCGCTGCATGTCACCGGAACCGCCGATTTTTACGGTTATCTGGATGTACTCAACTACATCAGCGGCTATGTTCCGAGCGGCTCGCTGGAAGTACAGACGGTACTCACCGCCGATGGCGGCATCATCAACAACAGTCGCTTCCGCTCCATCCGCCAGGGTGGGTACGTGACGCTGGTCAACCCGTTCCTCAATTACGACACCAACAACGTCTACCTCGGCTTTGATCGCGCAACGGTGAGCACCACTGCCACCCTTGCCGGACTGGGACAGGTGGCCATTGCCTCGGCCAACCGTGTGGAAGCGGCCTTCGTTCAGCTCGACCAGGGCGTGGCCGAAATCACGCCTGGGTTCTCCGACGGAGCCGGCCAGCTGCAGCGGGTGCAGGGGGCCTCGGCGCTGGAAGCCAGCCTGGAGAGCCTCTCCGGTAAGGCCCATGGCCTGGCGACCGCGATGACCTTCGACAACCTCGACATGAACCGTCGCGCGCTGTCTTCGCGTTTTGACGTCGTTTCTGCTGCGCCCCGCCTGCGCGGCGCGTGGCACAGTGCGCTGGGCGAGCCGGGGCAGGGCAGTTTTGCCGGCAATGGCTTCCAGACCCAGGGCTGGATGATGGGGCAGGACGCGCCCATCAGCAGCAACGGCGTGCTGGGCGTTGCCTTCGGTGAAACCCGCAGCAGCAGCGGCAGGGCCTGGAGCGGTGACAGCGGTCGCGACCGTCAGTCGCAGGCACAACTTTATGCAGGCTGGAACAGCGGCGGTGCCTATGCGCTGGGCCAGTTCGGCGCTGGCCAGTTCACCCGCGAGATCGACCGTCAGCTGCTGCTCGGTGCCGGCATGTACGGAGTGAATACCCGCTACAGCGGCAACTTCAGCAATGCCAGCGTGGAATCAGGCTACCGCTTCGGCAACCACCGGGCATCGCTGACGCCATATCTCGGCGCGGACTACGCACGGGTCGACAGCAACGCGTTCAGCGAATCGGGCGGATTCGGCTTTGGCCTGCGCAGCGAAGGGAGCAGCAGCCAGCGCAGCCAGGCCCTGGCGGGACTGCGCGCTCAGGCACAACGCGGCAGCTGGTCCTTCGGGGGCTATGCCGAGTGGCAGCAGATTCTGTCCAGCGACGGACTCGGCTTCGATGCCAGCTTTGTCGGCGTGGACGCCTGGGCACCGCTGGCCGGATTGCAGCCGACCCGTTCGGGCGGGCTGTTCGGGGTGTCGGTGTCGTCGTGGCTGAGCCGCCAGTCGCAGCTGTCGTTCGGCTACGACCAGCGCTTCGGTCCGCGCGGCGATCTGCGTCAGGTGGGGCTGCGGTATTCGGCTGCATTCTGAGCTTTCATCAGGGCGATTCACGGAAGGGCGCGAAGCGATTCGCGCCCTTTTTCGTTCATCTTTCACGTAAAACCAGCCGTTATGCGACGGGCGACATTGGATGGCGGCGCGATTCGGGGCACACTGCGCGCCTGATCCGCAAACCGGATTGGCAATCTGTCGCGGGTGTCCGTCGGGGATGACGGCACATAGAGCGTGACGTTCATATTCGTGGGGAGCAAGGATGAAACACGTAGTGATTCGCAGGGCGGTTCTGGTCAGCGCGCTGGCCGTGGCATTGAGCGCATGTGGTGGTGGCGGTGGTGGTGACAACGTCCGCGTGAACACGCCGCCTCCGCCCACGACGCCACCGACTACGCCCACACCTGCGCCGACACCGACGCGCCCGGCCGAACCGGCCATTGATGCCCACCTGACCATCACCCAGGCAACTGCAGCCAAAGCCGCCGGTCTGACCGGTGCAGGCTTGCGCATCGGCATCGTGGACTCGGGCGTGATGCGCAATCACCCGACCCTGGCAGGTCGGGTGAAGGCCAACTACGCGTATGTGGATCCCCGCGCCAACAATCTCAACATCGACGACGTGGCCGGTCACGGCACGTCCGTGGCCGAGCTGGCGGCCGGCAGCTCCGTCGGTGCGTGGCCGGGTGGCATCGCACCGGGGGCGGACATCGTTTCGGCACGCATCATTGCCGACAAGCCGCCAGCCGATGACGGCAGTGGCAACGGCAATCAAGTCAGTGGTGCACTGGGACTGGCTCCGCTCCATCAGGATCTGATCGCCGAAGGCGTGAAGATCATGAACAACTCCTGGGGCGGCCTGTACTGGACCAACCCGTCGGCAACCGCCGCCATCGCGCAGGAATATCGTCCGTTCATTGTCAGTCACGGTGGTCTGGTGGTGTTTGCCACCGGCAACGAATCCAAGCCCAATCCGTCCAGCATGGCTGCGCTGCCCAGCCAGGCCGGTCCGGGCGGCAGCCGCCCGGCGGCGGATCTCGAGCGCGGTTGGCTCAGCGTCACCGCCGTGGATTCCACTGATCCCGGCAAATTGGCGTCCTATGCCAACGCCTGCGGCGTGGCCGCCAATTACTGCCTGGCCGCACCGGGTGCGGCCGTGTTCGTCGATCCGGACTACACAGGTGCGTCTGGTACCACGCCGAGCTACCAGTGGAACTACGGCACCTCGTTCGCCGCGCCGCTGGTGTCCGGTGCTGCTGCGCTGGTCTGGCAGAAGTACCCGTATTTCAGCAACGACCTGGTGCGGCAGACCCTGCTGGGCACGGCGACCGACCTCGGTCCGGCTGGCGTGGACAGCACGTTTGGTTACGGCCTGCTCAACATCGCCAAGGCCATCAACGGCCCGGCGAAGTTCGACTGGGGCGATGTGACGGTCGCACCGCCCCCGACGCAGGAGGTGAGTGTCTGGAGCAACAACATCTCCGGCAAGGGCGGTTTGATCAAGCAGGGTGACGGCATCCTGCGGTTGGCGGGCACCACGACCTATACCGGCGGTACCCGGGTCGAGCGGGGAACGCTGTCGTTGTTCAATGGCGCGACAATTCACTCGGATATCCAGGTTGCCACGAATACGGCCCTTCCAGGGCAGGCCAGCGCGGTGCTGCAGTTCCGGCCAGGCACGACCCGTGTCATTGGCAATGTCGACAACGCAAGCAGTGTCGTGTTGCGTGAGGCTGGAATCAACGCGGTAATTGAAGGCAACTACATCCACCGGGCAAATGCCAATTTTGGCACTGCATTGGGAGCTACGGCGCTGCAGGTGACCGGGACGGTCACTCTGGAGGGCGGAATCGTAAATGTTTATTCGGTGGTTGAAGGCTACGTGCCACAAGACGGCCAGCAGCAGGTGTTGATCACAGCCGGACAGAAGCTGGTCGGATCGTTCAACACGCTCCAGTACTCAACCAGCACGTTCTCTTTGCTGGATGGGACGCTGGGATATGACGCCAACCGTGCCTGGTTGAACGTCAATCGAGTCAACGTGCGCACGGCGGCAAGTTCCGCCGGCGTTGATGCGGTTGCTGCAGGGGCCGCCATGCGCGTGGAAGAGGCGTTTGTCCATCTGGATACCGGCACGGCAACTGCGACGGGCTTCGCCAGCGGCGCAGCGCAGCTGCAGCAGGTACAGGGTGCCAGCGCGCTCCAGGCCAGTCTGGAAAGCCTGTCCGGGCAGGCCCATTCGCTGGCTTCGGCGATGACCTTCGACAGCATCGACATGAGCCGCCGCGCGCTGTCCTCGCGCTTCGACGACGTGCGCACCGCGCCGCGTCTGCAGGGTGCCTGGCAGAGCCAGCTCGGGGACGTCGGCCAGGGCAGCTTTGCTGGCAGCGCCGGTGATACCCGTGGCTGGATGATCGGTCAGGATGCCGCCCTGGGCAGCAACGGCGTGATGGGCTTCGCCTTCGGCGAAACCCGAAATCACAGCAGCCGCAGCTGGGGCGGTGATCGTGGCAACGACCGCCAGTCGCAGGCGCAGCTGTATGCAGGGTGGCGGCTGGGGCAGGGCGGCTATGCGCTGGCCCAGCTGGGTGCCGGCCAGTACACGCGTGAAATCGACCGGCAGTTGCTGCTGGGAGCCAATGCATACGGCGTCAGCACGCGCTATGGCGGTCAGTTCAGTACCGCCAGTGTCGAGTCGGGCTATCGCTTCCAGGCCGGAAGCGTGGCGCTGACCCCGTATATGGGGGCCGACTACGCCCGGGTCAGCACGGATGGCTTCAGCGAGCAGGGCGGCCTGGGCTTTGGCCTGCGTACGCACGACAACGTTGCCACGCGCAGTCAGGCCCTGGCAGGCATGCGGGCTGAGCAGCGGTGGCGCGGCTGGTCGCTGCGCGGGTATGCCGAATGGCAGCAGTTGCTGTCCAGCGACGGCCTGCAGACCCAGGCCAGCTTCATGGCACTGGACAGCTTCTCGCCCATGGCCGCGCTGGAGCCCACCCGGTCGGGCGGTCTGTTCGGCGTGTCAGTGCAGTCGTGGTTGGGCCGCAACAGCCAGCTGTCGCTGGGCTACGACCAGCGCTTCGGGGCACGGGGCGACCTGAGCCAGGTCGCGCTGCGCTTCGCCACCGCGTTCTGACCCGCCAACGCCCACACGGAACGCAGAGGTAGAGCCGGGCTTGCCCGGCTTGCCTGGTCGCACGCACGTCAGACAAGCCGGGCAAGCCCGGCTCTACGTCATCAGCTGCCGCGCAGCGTCCCCAGGCGCGGCGTTGCGCGGCCCAGTGGCATCTTCAGCTTGCCGATCGACAGAATCCGCGCCTCGGCGATCCGGTCGGCGGCACGCTGCGGGGCAATGCCTTCGCTCGCGGAAAGCGCGAAGATCCGTCCCAGGTTGTGATAGATGCTGCGGATCAGGCGCATCGCACGTTCACGGTTGTAACCGTCGATTTCCAGCGACACATTCATCACGCCACCGGCATTGACCGCGTAGTCCGGGGCATACAGGATGCCGCGCGCATGAAGTTCATCGCCGATTTCCAGGCTCGACAGCTGGTTGTTGGCGGTGCCGCACACAATCCTGCACTTCAACCGCGACAAGGTGTCCGGATTGATCGCGCCTTCCAGCGCGCACGGGGCGAACACGTCGGCGTTGACGTCATAGATGTCGTCCGGTTTGACGGCTTCCGCGCCGTACTCGGTCACCGCACGGTCGACCAGCGTGCTGTCCAGATCGGTGACAAACAGCTTGGCCCCGCGGTCGCGCAGCAGCTTCACGAATTCCATGCCGATATGCCCCAGCCCCTGCACGGCAATGCTGGTCTTGCCCACTTCCTCATGGCCCAGCTTGTGCTGCAGGCAGGCCATCAACGCCTGCAGCGCACCGTAGGCGGTGAACGGAGCGGGGTCGCCTGAGCCTCCGTGAACCTGGTGGACGCCGGTGACGTACTCGCTCTCCAGATAGATGTTCTCCATGTCGTTCACGTCGGTGCCGACATCTTCGGCGGTGATGTAACGTCCGCCCAGCGAATCCACATAACGGCCAAAGGCGCGGAACAGCACCTCGGTCTTGTCCTGGCGCGGGTCGCCGATGATCACCGCTTTGCCTCCGCCCACATTCAAGCCGGCCAGGGCGTTCTTGTAGGTCATGGTGCGGCTGAGCCGGAGCGCGTCGTGCAGCGCCTCGTCGGTGCTGGCATAGGGTCGCATGCGCACGCCGCCCAGGGCCGGGCCCAGGGTGGTGTTGTGGATGGCGATGATCGCCCTCAGGCCGGCGTCGCGGCTGTGGCAGAACACCACTTGTTCGTGACCGGCGGTTTCGAGGGTTTCAAATAACATGGCAGCTCCGATGGGGCGAACGGCGGCCAACACCGTCGAACGTACCAGCAAAAGGAAGGGCGTAAAACAAAAAAAGCGACATCGTCGGTAGGCAGTGACGGGTCGCGCGGTCGCATTCTAGAGCATTCCGGCGGACGGCGCCGTCACGCGGCAGGGGATCGGACCAACTGCATAAATGTGACGCAGTTCTAAAGTTGCGGCCGGCCGCGCCGATGCCGTGGCAACGGTGCGTGGGCACCGGCAGGGGCTGGGTGAACGAAGTGCAGGTAATGCTGTGGAATGACGGATGTGACGCAGACGTGTGCCGGGGGCGGACGTGCTGACCCTGGTGGCGGGGCTGGCAGCCGCAGGGGCGGCGTTGGCGGTGGGCAGCTGGCTCCATCTGCGCCGAACGGCTCCTGCGG
>NZ_RHPP01000151.1 GCF_003935715.1 Stenotrophomonas sp. 278
GCACTGCCGCCCGCGCTGGCCGCACTGGCCGGCGTGGCCTCGACCCGCGCCGGGGGCGACCCGGCACGCCGCGCCAACAGCCGTCCCACGGCGGTACCGGGGCTGGAGGAAGCGTCGGGGCGGTCCGTCATGCGGCGGGTCCTGGGGCGAAGATGGAGTAGGGTAGGTGGGAACAGTATCGGCGCTGGATCGGCCGGCTTGAAGACATCCTCTACACAAAAACGGACCGCCCCATGAAGGTGATGCTGGTCGGTGCCACCGGTCTGGTCGGCACCCAGGTGCTGCAGCTGTTGCTGGACGATCCCCGCTGCCAGACCGTGGTCGCCCCCACGCGGCGGCCGCTGGCGCTGGCTGACGCCCATCTGCTGAATCCGGTGGTGGACTTCGCCCAGCTGCCGGAAGCGGCCGACTGGTGGGCCGTGGATGCGGTGATCTGCGCGCTGGGCACCACCCTGAAACAGGCCGGCAGCCGTGAGGCCTTTGCCCAGGTGGATCATCAGTACCCGCTGCAGGTGGCCCGACTGGCGCGGGCGCACGGCGCGGCGGCCTTCGTACTGAACTCGGCCAAGGGGGCGGATCCGGATTCACGGTTCTTCTACAACCGGGTCAAAGGCGCGCTGGAGCAGGATCTGCGCGGGCTGGGCTACCCGTCCCTGACCCTGGCAAGACCGGGTCTGATCGGCGGTCGGCGGGTCGTGCACCGACGCGGAGAAATGCTTGCCAGCGCGGTGCTGAGGGCGCTGAGGCCAGCGCTGCCTCGTGGCTGGCGGATCAACCCTGCGGAAAATATTGCCGCCTCCATGGTGGAGGCAGCGCTGAACCCGAAAACGGGCGTGCGAATCGTAGAAGCTGAACAGTTGGCGTGATTTGGACTTGGATGGCTGACTACGAAGTGCGAGCAGTCCTGTGAGCATATTCGGAGGAATTTCAGGGACGACACGCCTGCACACCTCTAGCCTCGGTTCCTTGTCATGAACAAGCGAGGCTTCACAAGTGCTCGGAACTTACGTTCGAATGATGACGCGCGTCGCGTTCCTGCTCGCGATTGGCGCAATCAGCGCCGCCCAAGCAGAAACAACCTCAAGTACGGCTGTTCACCACCTCTCGTTGCGAGTCATGGATGAGGGCCGACAGGTGATGTCGCCTTCGGTACAGATGACTGCTGAGGGGCCGGTCCAGCTCTCGATTGGCAACAAGGAGGATGGATACACACTTGAACTGGATATCCTGGAGCATTCAAGCTCCTCAGCCTCCGACGCAGCAGCAATGCAGGTTGTACTGTGGCGAGGGCCCGCGGGTTCAGGATCGCGCTTGCTGGATCGGGTGATCCTGCTGACCTCGAATGGCGACGGAGCCGCCGGGGCTGGTTCCGCAAGGCAACAGACAACGGGTGCCTCGGTAGAGCTCATTTCTCATGCGTTGCAGTCAACTGCAATGAGTGATCTCGGAAGTGCGCGATCCTGCGAGGGTGAAAGTAATCCCGGCCCGGGTTCCATGCCGGGAACCGCCAACCATACGTGTTGCGGTCGGATTTGTAGCGGTGACAACGGTGATGCGGACCAAACGCTGACGTGTTGCGGCAACAAGCCGACAACGTGCTGCGGCTGCGGGGTGTGCTGCACCAATCCGTAATGCTGCAGACGATATCCAACGAATAACGGCCACCGTGGGGTGGCCGTTATTGTGAATCAGTCGGACTGCCGACCAACGATTGGAGATTACTGGGCCAACGCCAGGTCGTCCATCATCGCGCGCAGGAACCGCGCGGCCTCACCGCCGGTGGCGGCACGGTGGTCGAAAGTCACCGACAACGGAATGACCTTGTGTGCTTCCACGCCGCCCATCACCGGGGTCATCTGGTGGCGGGCACGGCCGGCACCGACGATGGCAACGCACGGCGGCACCACCACCGGGGTGGCATAGCGGCCGGCGAACATGCCGAAGTTGGACAGCGAGATGGTGTAGCCGCTCAGCTCGGACGGTGCGATCGAGCGCGATTCGACCTGCTCGCGCAGACGGTTCACGCCTTCGCGGATGCCGCGTGCATCGAGCATGTCGGCATTGCGCAGCGCCGGCACGAACAGGCCGTCGTCGGTGTCCACCGCAATGCCGATGTCGACCTGGGCATGCAGGGTGCGGGTCAGCGCGTCGCCGTCAAACCAGGCGTTCATGGCCGGCACCTTCTGGCTGGCGACCACGATGGCGCGTACCAGACGGGCGGTGACATCGTTGCCCGGCAGCCACGCATGGATGTCGGCGTCGTCGTTGAGCGTGGTCGACACCACCTTGCTGTGGGCATCGGCCATCACCCGCGCCATGTTGCGACGCACGCCCTTGAGCGGTTCCGGCTGGCCCTTGGCGACCACGCCTGGCGGCTGGGTGCGCATCGGCTTGCCGGCCGCCGACATCGGCGTACGAGCTTCGGCCTGCCGCACCGGGGCCGGTGCGGCAGCAATCGGCGCAGCCGCAGGAGCCGGCGCGCTGCCGATCTTCGCGCTGCCATCGGCAGCGGCCTGTTTGACGTCGGCCATGGTCACTGCGCCGTCCGCGCCAGTGGCGCGCACGCGGGTCAGGTCCACGCCGAGCTTGCGTGCGGTCGCACGCACGGCCGGCACGGCCTTGACGCCGCCTACCGCAACGGCCTGTTCGGCGTGCACGGTGTTCGAACTCTGCATCGCCCCGACCACCGTGCCGGCGTCGTCGCGCTCGGCGGAGGGCCTGGCGATTTCGCCGCCTTCATCCGAGGCGACCACTTTGTCCGGCTGCGCGGGCGCGGTCTGCCCGGTGCTCGGCGTAGCCGCCGGGGCCGCATGACCATGGCTGTGGCCGGTGTCCTGGCCGTCGGCGCGCTGCGGCAGGTTCGGGTCCAGTTCGAACTGGGCCAGCACGCTGCCGGTGGGAATGATGTCGCCGGGACCGCCGGACAACTTCAGCACCTTGCCCGAGAACGGCGAGGGCACCTCGACCACGGCCTTGGCGGTTTCCATCGAGACCAGCGGCTCATCAAGCCGGATCACGTCGCCTTCCTTGACGAACCACTCGACGATGGTGGCGTCGGGCAGGCCTTCGCCCAGGTCGGGGAGGTTGAAGTTCTTGTTCTCACTCATGTGCAGTTCTCTTCAAGCAGTTCGAGATCGCGGGCCGGGAGCCAGCCCGTCGCGCCGTTTGCGCGTTCGGACCACCACCAGCCGCCGTGTTCATGATGCAGTTTGACCATTTCACCGCTTTCAACGTCCAGTTCGCGGGCGTCGTAGTCGCGCAGTGCCTCTGCACGACCATCGTCCAGCACCTGCAACCATGCCACCGGTGCCCAGCCGGCGCGCCCGTCATCGGTGCGCACCCAGGCAAAGGCCGGCCATTCCTCGTCGCGAACACCCAGTTCGACAATCTGGCCGGTGCGGAACCGGAGCGGGTTGGGGTACTGGCTGCGGTACGGGCCTAGAAGACGGGCCCGCATGTCAGCCTGCCGCTACCGCGCGCTTGGCCGCGCTCACAATCCGGTCCACGCTTGGCAGGTACTTCATCTCCAGGCGGAACAGCGGAATGTGGGTGTCGTAGCCGGTTACGCGTTCGACCGGGGCCAGCAGGTCGTACAGCGACTCCTCGGCCAGGCGCGCGGCGATTTCCGCGCCGAACCCGGCGGTCTTCGGGGCTTCCTGCACGATCACGCAGCGTCCGGTCTTGGCCACCGATTCGGCGATGGTGGCGAAGTCGAGCGGACGCAGCGTGGCCACGTCGATGACTTCGGCGCTGATCCCTTCACCGGCCAGCTTGTCGGCCGCCTCCAGCGCTTCCTTCACCTGTGCGCCCCAGGTCACCAGGGTCACGTCGGTGCCGTCTCGCAGCACGAAGCAGACGTCCAGCGGCAGGGCTTCGCCGTCGTTGACCACCACTTCCTTGTACTGGCGGTAGATGCGCTTGGGTTCCATGTAGATGACCGGATCCGGCTCGCGGATCGCAGCCAGCAGCAGGCCGTAGGCGCGCTGCGGCGAGGACGGCAGCACCACGCGCAGACCGGGCACGTTGGTGAAGATGGCTTCGTTGGCCTCGCTGTGGTGTTCCGGTGCACGGATGCCACCGCCCCACGGCACGCGCAGCACCATCGGGCAGTTCAGGCGGCCGCGGGTGCGATAACGCAGGCGGGCGGCATGGCAGACGATGTGGTCGACCATCGGGTACATGAAACCGTCGAACTGGGCTTCAGCGACCGGCTTCATGCCCTGCGCGGCGAGGCCGATGGTCAGGCCGGCGATGGTGGTTTCATCCAGCGGGGTGTCCAGCACGCGGTCGGCACCGAAGCGCTGCTGCAGGCCGGCGGTGGCACGGAACACGCCGCCGTTCACGCCCACGTCCTCACCCAGCACCAGCACCGACTTGTCGTGTTCCAGTTCCCAGGCCAGGGCCTGGGTGATGGCTTCAATCAGGGTGATGGGGGTGCTGGTCATGGTCTGTTCTCCGCGCGCAAGGGCGGCGCTGTCGGCGGCGTGGGTCTGCGCGGTGGTGCTGGAAACGTGCTTGAGCTCATCCATGACGCTGCTCCAGGGCAATGGCCTGGGCGCGCTGGGCGAGCAGGTCCTGCGGCGGATCGGCGTACAGATAATCGAACATTGCCTCGACCGGCTGCACGGGGGTGTTGAGGTAGAGGTTCACTTCCTCGTCCACGCGCTTGCCGCACTCGGCGGTCCACGCAGCTTCTTCTTCCTCGCTCCACACCCCGGCGCTGGTCAGGTACTTGCGCAGGCGCAGCATCGGTTCCAGCAGCCAAGCGTCCTTCACTTCCGCGTCGTCGCGGTAGCGGCGGGCGTCGTCAGCGGTAGTGTGGTCGGAGAGGCGGTAGGTCATCAGTTCCAGCACGGTGCCGCCGCCGCCGGCCAGGGCGCGATCGCGTGCCTGCAGCATGGCGGCCATCACCGCGATCAGGTCGTTGCCGTCCACCTGCAGGCAGTGCAGGCCGCCAGCCAGGCCCTTCTGGGCCAGGGTTTCGGCACCGGTCTGGGCCGAGCGCGGTACCGAGATGGCCCAGCCGTTGTTGACGATGCACAGGATGAGCGGGAGCTTGTAGGCACCGGCCGAGTTGAGCGCGGCGTAGAAGTCGGTCTTGGAGCTGCCGCCATCGCCACACACCGCCACGGCGATCTGCTTTTCGTTGTTGAGCTTGAACTTCAGCGCCGCACCGGCCGCGTGCAGGCACTGGGTGGAGATCGGCACGCAGAACGGGAAGTCCTTGGCCGCATTGCCGCCGTAGTCGTTGCCGCGCTCGTCGCCGCCCCAGTACATCAGCACGTCGCGCGGGCGCACGCCGCGCATGAACATCGCACCGTACTCGCGGTACGACGGCGCGAACACGTCGTCCTTCTGCATTGCAGCACCGATGCCGACGTGCGCGGCCTCATGGCCCAGGCAGGCGGCGTAGGTGCCCAGCTTGCCGGTGCGCTGCAGCGCGATCGACTTGCCGTCGAACACGCGCACGAACAGCATCTGCTTGAACATCGGCAGCAGCGCCTTGGGGTCGCGCAGGGCCTCGGGCAGGTCATCGCGGACGAGGTTACCGTCCGTGTCCAGGTACTGCAGGTATTCGATCTTGAACTCAGCGGCAACCGTCATTGCGTACTGCACCTTCGACAGGAAGTTACAAATGATATGAATTGCCATGTTAAGGAAGGCGTACGAAAAAGCCGTCCTGCGGCGCAACAAGGAAACCGCCTGGCAGACCCCAGGTGTACCGTTGTCAGCCCCGAAATGCCAATAACATCAACGTATTCAGCTGGCGCAACGGCGCATGAGCGTTCGCCGGACGGGGCGAGCGCGGCAATGGGTCGCAGCCGCTGCCGCGCTGAACGGGCCGTCCACACGCCACCGTAGGGCGGCCGCTGCGCTACGCTTGCACCCCCTTACGCGGTCACTGCCATGTCTGTCGAAAAGAACCAACGCGATCTGGAAGCCGGCATCCACACCGACCTGGAAGGCCGCCTCACCTACGGTGGCTACCTGCGCCTGGACCAGCTGCTCAGCGCGCAGCAGCCGCTGTCCAACCCACCGCACCACGACGAGATGCTGTTCATCATCCAGCACCAGACCTCCGAGTTGTGGCTGAAGCTGCTGGGCCACGAACTGCGCGCGGCGATCGGGTTCCTGCAGCGCGACGAAGTCTGGCAGTGCCGCAAGGTGCTGGCCCGCAGCAAACAGGTGCTGCGCCAGCTGACCGAGCAGTGGTCGGTGCTGGAAACCCTGACGCCGTCGGAATACATGGGCTTCCGCGACGTGCTCGGCCCTTCGTCGGGCTTCCAGTCGCTGCAGTACCGCTACATCGAGTTCCTGCTCGGCAACAAGAACGCGCAGATGCTGCAGGTGTTCTCGCACGACCCGGCCGGCCAGGCCCAGCTGCAGCAGGTGCTGGACGCGCCCAGCCTGTACGAGGAATTCCTGCGCTACCTGGCGCGCTTCGGTCATGCCATTCCGGAAACCTACCAGGGCCGCGACTGGCAGACCTCGCACGTGGCGGATGACGCCCTGCACCCGGTGTTCGAGCGCATCTACGAGAACACCGACCGCTACTGGCGTGAGTACGCGCTGTGCGAGGACCTGGTCGACCTGGAAACCGCCTTCCAGCTGTGGCGCTTCCGCCACATGCGCACGGTGATGCGGGTGATCGGCTTCAAGCGCGGTACCGGGGGATCGAGCGGGGTCGGGTTCCTTCGCCAGGCGCTTGAGCTGACCTTCTTCCCGGAGCTGTTCCAGGTGCGCACCACGATCCGCAACGACGATCCGCTGCCGCCGGGGTGAGGGCCCATTCAGGAATTCAGGCTGAAGTGTTTATTTGACGTGAACGCCCAAGTTCTGGAATTCTCCCGGGTTGTTTCGCACATCGGACGTGCATGTCATCCACCGAACCCAGGAATCCCGCATGAGCGTAGACGCCGCCGCGAAACCCGTTCCCGAACCGGCGCTGCCGGAGTTCAAGACCACCCTCGGCCATCCGCGCCCGCTGTGGATGCTGTTCATGACCGAGTTCTGGGAGCGCTTCGCGTTCTACGGAATCCGCTGGGCGCTGGTGCTGTACATCGTGGCGCAGTTCCATGCCGGTGACGCTTCAGGACAGGGTGCTGCTGGCGTGACCTACGGTGCCTATCTGGCACTGGTGTACGCGGCGGCGATCTTCGGCGGCTATGTGGCCGACCGGGTGCTGGGGTATCAGCGCTCGATCCTGACCGGTGCGCTGATCATGGCGGCCGGGCTGTTCATGATTTCCGTACCCAATCCGGAGATCTTCGAGCTGGGCCTGGCCACGATCATCATCGGTAACGGTCTGTTCAAGCCGAACATCTCGACCATGGTCGGCAAGCTCTACGGCCTGAAAGATGAGCGCCGGGATTCTGGCTTCACCATTTTCTACATGGGCATCAACATCGGCGCGATGATTGCCCCGGTGCTGACCGACTACCTTGCGCGCAAGGTGTTCGGCACCGACGCCATGCCGTCTTACAAAGTGGTGTTCATTGCGTCGGGCGTGGGTATGTTGCTCAGCCTGGTGTGGTTCTACATCGGCCGTGCGGGCTTGAAGGGCATTGGTGCACCTCCTGCCGGTGCGGAAGGTTTCGGTCGCGTCGTGCTTGTGTTCATCGGCGCGCTTCTCGCCATTCCCGTGGCCTACTTCCTGCTGTCAACTGATTCGACCCTGCTGGGCTGGGTTCTGGCCGGGATGCTCGTGGCACTCGGAATTCTGCTGCTGGTCGAAGGGTTCCGAGAGGGCAAGGTGCAGCGTGATCGCGTCATCGCGATGCTGATCATCTTCCTCTTCAACGTCGTATTCTGGATCTTCTTCGAACAGGCCGGCAGCTCGTTCACGTTCTTGGCCGACAATATCGTCAACCGTAATCTGGGGGGCTGGACGTTCCCGACGGCGTGGTTCCAGTCGGTGAACTCCGTGGCCATCATCACCCTTGCGCCGATCCTGGCATGGATCTGGGTCAAGATGGGCAGCGCCAACCCGTCCATCCCGCGCAAGTTCGGCTTGGGCCTGCTCTTCAACGGCGCGGCCTTTGCGCTGCTGATGCTCGCCCTGTCGACCATGGTGGTGGAGGGTAAGATCCCGTTCTGGACCCTGTTCATGGTCTACGTGATCCAGTCGGTGGGTGAGCTGTGCCTGTCGCCGATCGGTCTGTCGATGGTGACCAAGCTGGCTCCGGTGCGCCTGGTCGGCTTCGGCATGGGCGGCTGGTTCCTATCCACTGGCATCGGCAACCATCTGTCGGGCATCTTCTCCAAGTATCTCAGTGGTGACGAGGGCCTGTCGGTTGAGTCGGCTCTGCACGGTTACACGCTTGGGTTCTGGGCATTGATGGGGGCTGGCGTGGCGTTGTTCCTGCTTGCTCCTTTCATCAACAAGCTGATGCACGGCGTCAAGTGAGGTCTGCGATGCGCATGAAGATCGGGTGTTCGTCGTTGATCGTGGCCGGGCTGCTGTGTGCCTGCTCGCCGTCTTCGCCACCGGCCCCGGCTGATGCGCCGTCGCCTGCCGCCTCCGTGCAGCCACCGGTCGCTGGAACCAGCGCACCGGTGGCCGCCGCCGTCACCGCGCTCAACAGTCGTTTTGATCCCGCCCGTGATCCGGCCGCCGACCTGGCGGTCGCGCAGGCCGAAGCCCGCCGCACTGGCAAGCGCATCGTGCTCGATGTGGGCGGCGAGTGGTGTTCCTGGTGCCACCTGCTGGATGCCTTCATCGAAGGTGATGCCGACGTCCGCACGCTGGTCGATACGAAGTACGTGTGGATGAAGGTCAACTACAGCGAAGACAACGAGAACGCGGCCTTCCTGTCGCAGTTCCCGGCGATCAAGGGCTATCCGCACCTGTTCGTGCTCGACGCGGATGGCAAGCTGGTGCACTCGCAGTTCACCGGTGAGCTGGAAGCGGACAAGGGCCAGCCCAAAGGCTACAACCGCGAACGCTTCCTCGGCTTCCTGCAGGCCTGGGCACCGTAATACAGGACCGATGCATCGTCTGGTCATGACGAATGCGTCTGCCATGTGCCGATGCAATGATTTGCCATGACGGACGCATCCGTTCTGCGCCGATGCAATGATTTGCCATGACGTAGAGCCGGGGGTGGCCGGCGGGGTGTGGGGGCCCCCCCCCACCCCCCCCGCGCCCCCCGCGGGACGGGGGTGGGCAGATACTGTGTGTTTTTAACAAATGGCGCGGGCGCCC
>NZ_RHPP01000152.1 GCF_003935715.1 Stenotrophomonas sp. 278
GGGTGCCCGCGCTTTCCGCGGCCCCGCCGGCCGTGCGGCTGACCTGCAGCTGCCCGCGCAATGGATAACCTGCGCTGACCGCCTTGATGTTGGCCATCTGGCTGGCTTCGCCGTGGAACAGCACGCTGGGGAAGCTGACCATGCGCGTGGTCTTCAGGCCGCGCCGTTGCGCCTCTTCGGCGAAGTTTTCCGGCACGTCCTGGCGCGCGCCCAGTCCAAGGTCGCCGCCCAGCATTTCTGCCGCGCTGCTGGTCAGGGCCAGGGTGACCCGGTTGACCAGCGTGCCGACCGCCGTCATCACCGCCACGCCCAGTACCAGCGCGGCGAATACGGTCAGCAGGTCGCCGGCCAGGAACTCGCGGCGCAGGGCGCGCCCGGCATGCCGCAGCACGTTCATGCGTGCAGCCCGTCGGCATCGACCAGGCGGCCCTGGTCCAGACGGTAGATGTGCTCGCAGCGCTGGGCCAGGCGCAGGTCGTGGGTGACCAGCACCAAGGTGGTGTCGCTGGTGGCATTGAGCGCGAACAGCAGGTCGCTGATCTGCTGGCCGGTGCTCTGGTCCAGGCTGCCGGTGGGTTCGTCGGCGAACAGAATGCGCGGCCGGGCCACGAACGCACGCGCCAGCGCCACGCGCTGCTGCTCACCGCCGGACAGCTGGCGCGGGTAATGGCGGGCACGATGGCTCAGCCCGACCTGTTCCAGCACCTCGCGTACCCGCGCCGGATCCTCGCGCCCCGCCAGCTCCAGCGGCAGGGCGATGTTCTCCTCGGCGGTCAGCGCCGGCAGCAGATGGAAGCTCTGGAACACGAAGCCCACCTCCCGCGCGCGCAGCTGCGCACGGGCCTCCTCGTCCAGCTCGCTCAAGCTCGCCCCGGCCAGGCTGATCTGCCCACGGCTTGGCAGGTCCAGCCCGGCCAGCAGGCCGAGCAGGGTGGTCTTGCCTGAACCAGACGCGCCGACAATGGCCACGCTCTGGCCTTCATGCACGGTCATGTCTATGTTGTCCAGGATGTGCACTTCACCTTCTGGGCCACGGGCGGACTTGCCGACGTTGTGGGCGGTAATGGCAACCGGCGCGCTGCGGGGGGACAGGCTGTCGATGAGGATTCTCCGATGTACGAAGCAATGAACAAGGGCCGGATGGCCGCGACGATGTGGCTGCTGGCATGGTTGCTGCTGGTGCCGGCGCTGGCGTGTGCCAAAGGTCCGGCACCGGCCAAGGTGGTGCTGGTGGTCGGCGACAGCCTCAGTGCCGCCCACAATATCCCGGCGGCATCGGGGTGGGTGAACCTGCTTCAGCAGCGGGTCAACCAGCAGGTCAAGCCGCCGCCGACGGTCGTCAACGCCAGCATCAGCGGCGAAACCACCGCCGGTGCACTGACCCGCCTTCCCGCACTGCTGCAGAAGCACCGCCCCGCGGTGGTGGTGATCGAGCTGGGCGGCAATGATGCCCTGCGCGGGCTGACCCCGGCGCAGCTGCGCGGAAACCTCGAAAAGATGATCACGGCAAGCCAGGCGAGCGGGGCCAAGGTGCTGCTGCTGGGCATCGACGTGCCGCCGAACTACGGACCGGCGTACCGGGACCGCCTGCGCAGGACCTACGCGGACCTGGCCAGCCAGTACAAGGTGCCGCTGGTGCCCTTCCTGCTTGAGGGCGTGGCCCTGCAGCCCGGCCTGATGCAGGCAGATGGCCTCCACCCGACCGCTGCCGCCCAGCCGAAGGTGCTGGACAACGTCTGGCCCGTGCTCAAGCCCCTTCTGTAGCCGGAAATTTCCCCTTGTCTAAAAACTTCACACCGCGTCTACTGCCGATGCGGCATGTTTCACAAAGCTGAAGAAAGAGGGAAACCCATGCGTCAGACAAAGGAGACCTCCGGCCTGGTGCTGGTGGTGGAAGACAACCGCAGCATCTCCGAGATGATCGGGGAATATCTGGAAGGACGTGGGTTCGAGGTCGACTATGCCCAGGACGGGCTGGACGGCTACCGGCTCGCGGCAGAGAACAGCTACGACGTGGTGGTGCTGGACCTGATGCTGCCGCGTCTGGACGGCATTGAAGTGTGCCGCCGGCTGCGCAACGACGCCCGCAAGTCGACGCCGGTGCTCATGCTGACCGCGCGCGACACGCTGGACGACAAGCTCACCGGCCTGGGTTTCGGTGCCGATGACTACCTCACCAAGCCGTTCGCCATCCAGGAACTGGAAGCACGCCTGCGTGCCCTGATCCGCCGCGAACGTCGCCAGGTGGGGTCGGAAGTGCTCAAGGTCGCTGATCTTGTGCTCGACCCGGTCAGCATGCGCGCGACCCGTGCCGGTACCGAACTGCAGCTTTCGCCGATCGGTCTGCGCCTGCTGACCATCCTGATGCGCGAATCGCCCCGCGTGGTGACCCGCCAGGAAATCGAGCGGGAGATCTGGGGCAACGGCCTGCCGGACTCGGACACGCTGCGCAGCCACCTGTACAACCTGCGCAAGATCATCGACAAGCCGTTTGACCGTCCGCTGCTGCACACCGTGCAGAGCGCCGGCTATCGCATTGCCGATATCCAGCAGCCGATGAGCTGAGCTGCGCATCAACGCAGTGCAGTGCAAGCAGGCAGGAGGCGAGCACGCCTCACCGCACGTCCAGGGCCCGGCCATGACCGGGCCCTGCGTGCTGCCTGCACGACCGAATCACGACCGGCCTTTCTATAATCGCGGCGAGCCGCCCTGGACCCCGTAATGCCGCACGGCCTGCCGCGCAAGATCCGTATCGCTTTCATCCTGCAGGCAGTGCTGGCCAGCCTGGGGATCCTGCTGGGCGCGTGGCTGGTGTCGCTGGTGATCAAGCACAGCCTGGTCAGTGGTGCATTGCGCGAGGAAGCTGCCTATTTCTGGGACCTGCATGCGGCCTCCGCCGCGCAGCCGCCGCCCAATACCCGCAACATCCGTGGCTATCTGCTCGAAACCGGGCGTTCGCCATTGAGTCTGCCGGCCAACCTGCGCGCCCTGCCACCGGGTTTCCACGAACTGAAGTCCGACGACCAGCTGGTGCTGGTGGACGCCCGTCCGGAAGGTCGCCTCTACCTGGTGTTCCTGCGTTCGCGCGCGGAAATGCTGGCGTTCTGGTTCGGCATCGTGCCGGTGCTGCTCACCCTGCTTGCCGTGTACGGGGCCAGCTGGGTGACCTATCGCGCCAGCAGCCGGCTGGTGTCGCCGGTGAACTGGCTGGCGCGTCGCGTCTCACGCTGGAACCCGGGCCACCCGGAAGCGGCCGACCTGGACCCGGACAAGTTGCCCGCCGACATGCAGGGCGAAACCCGTCAGCTTGCTGCGGCACTGCATTCGCTCGCCACCAAGGTCACCGCCCATGTCGCGCGAGAGCGCAACTTTACCCGCGATGCCAGCCACGAGCTGCGCACGCCGCTGACGGTGATCCGCGTGGCCAGCGACATGGCGCTGGGCGACCAGGACATCAATCCGCGCCTGAAGCGCAGCCTGCATCGCATCCAGCGCGCGGGGCGCGACATGGAAGCGGTGATCGACGCCTTCCTGATCCTGGCCCGCGAAGCCGATGTGGAGCCGCAGATCGAGCTGTTCGATGTCAACGACATCGTGCGCTACGAGGTGGACAACGCGCGTGAGCTGATCGCAGGCCGCCCCGTGCACATCCATCTGCACAGTGACGGCCCGGTAGAACTGCACGCGCCACCGCGCGTGCTGCAGGTGGTGGTGAGCAACCTGCTGCGCAACGCCTGCAGCTACACCGATGAAGGCCGTATCGACGTGGACGTGCACGATGATCGCGTGGTGGTACGTGACACCGGCATTGGCATGTCACCGGAAGCGCTGGCACGCGCGTTCGAGCCGTTCTACCGCGCCGAACCCAGCCGGCCACAGGGGACCGGGCTGGGGTTGTCGATCGTACGCAGGCTGTGCGACCGGTTTGGCTGGAAGATCACGCTGACCAGCGAGCCGGGCGTCGGAACGCAGGCGACGATTATCTATCGCTGAGGCGACAGTGCCCTCCCGGTGCAGGGGCCGGGCATCTCAACGCTGGATGCGCTGCTCCCATTCGGCGATTCGTTCCCGCACCGGTTGCCAGGCAGCCGCGCCGGATCGGCGCTGATCATCGTTCGGTACAGCGTCCGTTGCGACGTGTACGTTCGGCACCGGCGGTACATGCGCCGGCAGTGGCTCACCTGTGTAATACACAGACTCTACGCTCGACAGCGCGATGCGGTAGTTCAGATTGTGAGCCTCTGCGCGTGGCGTGTTCTCGGTTGGAGCGTCAGTTTCGACACCAAAGAAGTCATCTTCGTTCGGTGTCTCTGCGTCCATCTCGACTTCCCTGCTCGATTGCGCGACCAAGTGCGCTTTCAGCTCGCACTGCCCCTGCAGTCGGGCCACCACATCCTCTGCCAGCACCATCTGCCAGGGCGTGCGGCGCAGGTTCAGGCCGTTCTTCATCTCGCCGGTTTCAATCACCGATCCAGGCCCAGCGAAATGGTCTGCGCTGAGATCCATTGCCGCTTGACGCCGGAAATGACCAACAATGACCTGCTTCGGCGCGAATACCGAGTCCACATCGGCGTCCGAGTTCCAGTCCGAGCTCGAGTAATCGGGAGTCGGGTAGTCCGAGTCCGAGTCCGAGCTGTATTCCGAGGTCGCGTCGTCGTACGGGTCATCTGCCGGAGCTTCGTTGCACGGGCGAACGGCGTGTTCCTGCAATCCAGATGCGTCACTGCTGTCCGACGGAGAGTTGGGTGCGTCAGGGTATTGGGTCGCTACAGCAGAGCCTGAGATTTCAGCGAGCGTGCCGTTGTGTGTCGAGCCGTTGAGCCAGGTCGTAGCAAGTTCGATCCCGGTGCTGTCGCCTTTGAGCTCCGCCTGCTCCAGCCGTGATTCCCAGTGGCGAATGCCCCCGGCGACATCATTCTGGAAATCAACCATCAACGCTTTGAGATCGGCGCTCGCCTGCTTGCCTCGAGTGAACGATGCATGACAGTGAACGTCGATAAGTGTCAAACGGGCATCGCGTAGACCCTTGAACTCGCTGCTGCGAAGTGTTTCCAGTTGCTGCGCCGGTGTTCCTTGTTCCTGCGTGCAAGCCTGCAGTTTGCACTCGACGTTTGCAATGTTCTGCAGCATCTGAATCGTGCGCGCCGACACGAACGTGTTGTAGCGCTTCTTCTTGACGGCTTCAATCAGGCTGTCGTCGGGCTTGATGGGATCCTGCATCAAGGCGCGAATCCCATCGATGGGATGGAGATGGGCGACGCGGGCAGCGATACCGAGTAAATCCATGGGTGTCTTGAGCTCTCATGTGGGGATGGGAGTGTCAAGGGCACTACGCAGAGAAACTTTCAAATTCCGATGATTCCTAGGATGACGAGTGGCGGGGAGTGCAACCGTGCATGCCCCGCCACCATCAAAGCATCAGCTACCGCACTCGACCTTCGGAGCCAGCGCCTTGCGCCAGATCGCATAGCCTTCCGGCTTCATGTGCAGCATGTCCTCGCGGAACAGGCTGGCCTGGGGCTGGCCGTCGGCACCGAGCATCGGGGTGTAGATGTCGTTGAAGCCGGTGCGCGGCACTCCCTTCAGGGCCTCGCGCACCAGCGCGTTGGCTTCCCGCACGGCCGGCAGCAGGTTGGCGCGCGAGGGGCTGGGCTTGATCGAGATGATCTCCACGGTGGTCTGCGGCAGGTCGCGGTGGACGCGGTTGACGAAGGCCACGGTGTCGTCGCGGACCTGCTGCGGGCTGCGACCGCTGTTGAGGTCGTTGTCGCCGGCGTAGAAGAACACCTTGCACGGGGCATACGGCGTCACGATGCGGTCGGCGTACCAGGTGCTGTCGCGCACTTCCGAGCCGCCGAAGCCCCGATTGATCACCTTCTGGCCCGGGAAGTCTGCGGCCAGGGTGTCCCACATGCGGATCGACGAGCTGCCGATGAACAGGATGCCGCCCTTGGCCGGCGGGGTCGCCTGGTCAGCCTTGGCAAACTGGACCATGTCCTGGGCCCAGGAGACGTTCGAGACCTGTTCGGGCACCTGCGGCGGAGCCAGCGGGGTGAGCGCGGCGACGGGCAGGGCGGCGGTGAGCGCCAGGGCGAGCAGCAGGGGGCGGGTGAGGCGATGGTTCATGAACAGCTCCGTGTTTGAGGCTCCTCCATGGTACCCCCGGGCCGACCGAAGGCCGGCGCTACCGGCCGGTCCCGCCCTTTGTGGCAAAATGGACGACTATCTTGTCGCTTCCTGCCTCACCCATGACCCTTACCCGCCGCACCCCCACGGATGGAGCTGTTCCGCATGCCTGACGCCTTTGGTCATATGCCGCGCGGCCCCAAGCGCATCTTCAAGGCCGCGGTGTGGTCCTGGCAGGGCCTGCGCGCGGCCTGGCTGCACGAGTCCTCGTTCCGGCTGGAGGTCTACCTGCTGGTGGTGCTGGCTCCCTTGGCGCTGTGGCTGGGCGACACCCCGGTCGAGCGAGCGCTGATGATCGGCTCGATGCTGCTGGTGCTGGCCATGGAGCTGGCCAATTCGGCGATCGAGGCGGTGATCGAGCGCTACGGGCCGGAGATCCACGAGCTGGCGGGCCGGGCCAAGGACATGGGCTCGGCGGCGGTGTTCGTGCTGATGATGAACGTGTTGCTGTGCTGGGGCCTGGTGCTGGCCCCGCGGCTTTTCTGACGCACCCCAGGCGTCATTTCCCTTTGTAAGGATGTATGTCCATGTTTGTTGAGCTGCTGTCCGATCCCAACGTCTGGTTGACCCTGCTGACCCTGAGCGCACTGGAAATCGTGCTGGGCATCGACAACCTGGTGTTCATCTCCATCGCGGTGAGCAAGCTGCCGGAACACCGCCGGCCGTTCGCCCGGAAGCTGGGCATCGCGGTGGCCTGCATCACCCGTATTGCCCTGCTGGTGTCGCTGGCCTACCTGGCGCACATGGAAGCCAACCTGTTCACCGTGGCCGGCATGGGCATCTCCATCCGCGACCTGGTGCTGATCCTGGGTGGCCTGTTCCTGATCATCAAGGGCGGCATGGAAATCCGCGAGCTGATCACCGGCGGTGAAGACGAAGATCCCACCACCACCAAGGCCTCGGCCGTGTTCGGCATGGTCATCCTGCAGATTGCCATCATCGACATCGTGTTCTCGCTGGATTCGGTGATCACCGCGGTCGGCATTGCCGACCACATCCCGGTGATGGTGGCGGCGATCCTGCTGTCAGTGGCGGTCATGCTGCTGGCCGCCAACCCGCTGGGCCGCTTCATCGACGCCAACCCGACCGTGAAGATGCTGGCCCTGGCCTTCATCCTGCTCATTGGTGCGGTGCTGATCCTGGACGGCCTGGACGTGCACGTGCCCAAGCCCTACATCTACGCCGCGATGGGCTTCTCGGTGCTGGTGGAGTGGCTGAACCTGCTGATGCGCCGCCGCGCGGTGGCGCACAACGTGCCGGGTGCGGGCAACTGGTGACCTGACACCTGTGCCGACCAACGGTCGGCACCTACCACCGGGTTGGACCGACCACCGGGTAGGTACCGACCGTTGGTCGGTACCTGCGACGGATACACCACAAAGGGTCGCCCACTGGGCGGCCCTTTGCCATTACGGGGAATTAACCCCATTCATGGAATCCTCCGGCGCGCAAACCCCTGAATCCGGAGCCGGTCATGCAATCGTTCACCCGAATGATGTTCCTGGCCACCCTTGCCGTGTTGCTGTCCGGCTGTGGCTACAACTCCATCCAGCAGAAAGATGAACAGGTAAAGGCAGGCTGGGCCGAAGTGCTCAACCAGTACAAGCGCCGCGCCGACCTGATCCCCAACCTGGTGCAGACCGTGGAAGGCTATGCCAACCAGGAGCGCCAGGTGCTGACCGACGTCACCAACGCCCGCGCCCGCGTCGGTCAGATGAACGTCAACGCCAACGATGCCGAATCGCTGAAGCAGTTCCAGGCCGCCCAGGGCGAACTGAGCGGCGCGCTGTCGCGGTTGCTGGTGGTGACCGAGAACTACCCGAACCTGAAATCCGACCAGGGCTTCCGCGACCTGCAGGCGCAGCTGGAAGGCACCGAGAACCGCATCACCGTGGCGCGTGGCCGCTACATCCAGCTGGTGCAGGACTACAACACCTACATCCGCTCGTTCCCGCAGCTGATCACCGCCAAGATCTTCGGCTATGACACCAAGCCGAACTTCACGGTGGAAAACGAGGCGCAGATCTCGCAGCCGCCGTCGGTGAAGTTCGGCAATCAGCCGCCTGCACCTGCTCCGGCTCCGGCTCCGCAGCAGCAGGCTCCGCCGCAACCGGCGAACTAAGCCGATGAGCGCCCTTCGGCTGCGTGCATCGGCGTGGTGGCTGGTGCTGAGCCTGGCCTTGCTGTGGCCGGGCCCAGTCGCATGGGCGCAGAACCCGGCGGCGATCCCGGCCATGGATTCGCCGGTGGTGGACACCACCGGCACCCTGGATGCGGCCAGCAGGCAGGCGTTGGTGGACCAGGCATTGGCCCTGCAGCAGCGCAAGGGCAGCCAGCTGCAGATCCTGATGGTGCCCAGCACCGCGCCCGAAGACATTGCCCAGTACACCCAGCGGGTGTTCGAGCAGTGGCAGATCGGCCGCAAGGGCGTGGACGATGGTGTGCTGCTGGTGGTGGCCAAGGACGACCGGCGGGTGCGCATCGAGCCCGGGTACGGGCTGGAAGGCGCGATCCCCGATGCCATTGCCAATCGGGTGATCCAGGAATACATCGCCCCGAAGTTCCGCAGCAACGACTATGCCGGCGGCCTGACCGACGCCACCGGGGCGCTGGTCAAGCTGATTGACGGCGAAGAACTGCCGCCGCCGGTCAGCGACCACCGCACCCGTGGCGAAAGCAGCGGAGATGTCTGGCCGGTGGCGCTGATGATCGGCTTCTTCGTCGGCACCTTCCTGCGCACCCTGCTGGGCGGACTGCCACGCCCGTTGCGCGCGGTGCTCGGCGGCGGCGGCGCGGCCGTAGCCGCGTTCCTGTTCACCTCGTTGTGGCTGGCCAGTGGCGTGGCCGGGGTGATCGGCCTGCTGATCAGTCTGTCTTCCGGCCGTGCCGGACGCTTTGCCCGCAACACCGGGTGGGGCGGTGGCGGCTGGGGTGGGGGCGGTGGCTTTGGTCTGTCTCTTAT
>NZ_RHPP01000153.1 GCF_003935715.1 Stenotrophomonas sp. 278
GTACCGCTTCGGCACCGCCTTCGGCGACCCGCGCGGCGGCACCGGACAGCGCCAGCGTTGCGCCCTGCGGGAGCAGCAGCCCCGCCACCCCGAAGTGCGCGGCCGAGCGCAGAATGGCCCCGAAGTTGTGCGGATTGCCAACGCCGTCCAGCCACAGGGCCAGCACCGGCTTGTCCGCCGGCAGCGCATCCAGCCATGCGCTGAGCTCCAGCATCGGTGCACGCAGCACGTCGGCCACCACGCCCTCGTGATGGGTGGTGGCGGCGAGCTTGTTGAGGTCGCCCTCTTCCACCACGCGGTAGCCCACGCGATTGGCCACGCACCACTTCAGCACAGGCTGCATGCGCGGGATCATCGCTTCGGTCAGATACAGCTTGCGCAGCGCCTGCGGGCGACGCTCGAACAACGCCAGCACGGCATTCAGGCCGTACAGGCGCAGTTCGTCGCTGCCACGCCCGGGCGGCGTGCCGTGACCGCCGCCCTGCCCGCCGCTCTCGCGGGGAGGCAGCGGCGTGGCGCGGGGCGGGCGCGCCGACGGGCGGCGTGCGTTTTTCCAGGGATCATTCACTACGGGACAGCTCCAGCTTGCGTTGACGCCAGAAGTCGGCGTTTCTGATGCCCAGTGCATCGGGGTCGAAGATCGGGTCCAGGCCCAGCTTCTTCTGCCGCTCATAGTCACGCAGGGCCAGCATGGCCGGCTTCTGGATGATGAAGATGGCAATGATGTTCAGCCACGCCATCAGGCCCACGCCGATGTCGCCCAGGCCCCAGGCCAGGGTGGCATTGTGGAAGGCACCGAAGATCACCATGCCGATGATGCCCAAACGCAGCACCAGAACGGTCAGCGGGCGGTGCCGGTTGTGGTTCACATAGCTGAGATTGGTCTCGGCCATGTAGTAGTACGCCATGATGGTGGTGAAGGCGAAGAAGAAGATCGCCAGCGAGACGAACGAAGCGCCCCATCCCGGCAGCACCGCTTCCACGCCGGCCTGGGCATAACCCGCCCCCTCCGGAATGCCGGCCAGGCCCTGGAAGATCGGCGCTGCGCCCTCCACCGGGGAATACACGTTGTAGGTGCCGCTGGCCAGGATCAGGAAGGCGGTGGCGGTGCACACCATCATGGTGTCGAAGTAGATGGCGAATGCCTGCACGTAGCCCTGCTTGGCCGGGTGCGAGACTTCCGACGCGGCGGCCGCGTGTGGACCCGAGCCCTGGCCGGCCTCATTGGCGTAGATGCCACGTTTGACGCCCCATTCGATCGCCAGGCCCATCATCGCGCCGAACGCGGCATGGGTGCCGAACGCACTTTTGAAGATGATGCTGAACATCTCCGGCACGCGGTCGTAGTTGATGACCATGATGACGAGCGCGGTGAGGATGAAGCCGGCGGCCATGAACGGCACCACGATCTCGGCGAAGCTGGCGATGCGCTTGACGCCACCGAAGATCACCACGGCCAGCAGCAGGCCCACCACGATGCCGATGCCGAGCTTGAGCGCGGCAACCGATTCCATGCCGAACGCCTGGCCGTCGAGCGGACCGCACAACGCACCACCACGGCAGGCGTTGATGATGCTGTCGGCAATCGCATTGGCCTGCACGCCCGGCATCAGGAAACCGGCGGCGATGATCGTGGCGATGGCGAACGCCATCGCGTACCACTTCAGGCCCATGGCTTTTTCAATGTAGTACGCCGGGCCGCCGCGATAGCGGCCTTCGGCGTCCTTGGTCTTGTAGATCTGCGCCAGGGTGCATTCCACATACGATGTGGATGCGCCGAGGAAGCCCATGATCCACATCCAGAAAATCGCACCGGGACCGCCGAAGGCGATGGCGGTGGCCACGCCGGCGATGTTGCCGATGCCCATGCGCCCGGCCATCGACATGGCCAGCGCCTGGAACGAGGAAACACCGGCGTCGGACTTTTCGCCCTTCACGGTGAGGCGGCACATCTCCGCGAAGCCACGAAGCTGCATGAAACGGGTGCGCAGGCTGAAGTACAGCCCCGCGAGCAGGCACACAGCGATGAGTGCCTTGCTCCAGATGATGCCATTGATGAAATGTACGGCTGCTTCCACGCGCTCTCTCCAGTCGGCGGAAATTGAAGGGCGTCCCGTCGGCTGGAAGGGACCGCCTCGATTCTCGCTGATTGAAGCCCCCGCCGATAGGTGCCAACCGTTGGTTGGCACCGTTCAGGTTACGCGTGACCGCCCACGGACGGGGTTTCGGCTTCCTGCTTCTCCAGCTCGCGGGCGACGGCTTCGGGCGAGCGGGTGTACGGGGCGAGCACGGCGTAGAAAGCCGGGACCACGAACAACGACAGGAAGGTGGACACGGTGACGCCGAAGATCACCACGATGCCGATGGTGCCGCGGCTGGCGGAACCCGGGCCGCCAGCGACCACCAGCGGGACGGCACCCACCACGGTGGCGATGGAGGTCATCAGGATCGGACGCAGGCGGACCATCGACGATTCGACGATGGCCCGGTGCACGTCGCGGCCCTCGTCGCGCAGCTGGTTGGCGAATTCGACGATCAGAATGCCGTTCTTGGCCGCCAGCCCGACCAGCATGACGATGCCGATCTGGCTGAACAGGTTGATCGTGCCCCCACTCACGTACAGACCGAGCAATGCGCCGAGCACGCCCAGCGGCACCGTGAGCATGATCACCAGCGGGTGGATGAAGCTTTCAAACTGCGCGGCCAGCACCAGGTACACCACCAGCAGGGCCATGGCGAAGGTCAGCAGCACGGCGCTGCCGGCGTTCTGGTACTCACGCGACTCGCCCTTCCAGTCGATCTGGGCGTGCTGCGGCAGTTCTTCACGAGCGGTCTGCTGGGCCCACGCGATCGCCTCGCCCAGCGGGTAACCCGGAGCCAGGCCGGCACTGATGGTGATCGAGCGCAGCCGGTTGAAGCGGTTCAGGTTACCGGCCTCGGCCACTTCACTGAGGGTGACCAGGTTGGACAGCGGCACCAGTTCACCACTGCTGGCACGTACCCGGATCGCGGCCAGGTCGTCCGGGGTGGCGCGGCCTTCGCGACCGGCCTGGACCAGCACGTCGTACTCCTCGCCGTTGTCGACGAAGGTGGTGACCCGGCGCGAGCCCATCATGGTTTCCAGCGCCGAGCCAATCGCGGTGACCGACACGCCCAGATCGGCCGCACGCTGGCGGTCGATGTTCACCCGCATCTGCGGGCGGGTTTCCTTGTAGTCCGAATCCGGCCCGACCAGGCCGGGGTTGTCGGCCATGCGCGCCAGCATGCGGTCGCGCCACTGGGCGATTTCCGCGTACTCCGGCCCGCCCAGCACGATCTGGAACGGCTGTCCGCCGCTGCGCACCAGCCCGCCACCGACCTGGGTGCGCACGCGCACGCCGCGCATCACGTCCAGGTGCTTCTGCAGTTCCGCAGCGACGTCCATGGTGTTGGTGTCGCGCTCGCGCCAGGGCTGCAGGAACACGCTGATGCGGCCGGTGTGCATTTCCTCGCTGGCCCCGAAACCACCGGGTACGCGCGGGTTGGCGCGGGCGATGGGTTTGTCGTCACCGACGAAGCCGGTCACGATCTGCTCCACCTGCTCCACCTGGCCCACGGTGTAGTCGTAGCCAGCCCCTTCCGGGCCATCGATCATGATCTGGAACGAGCCGCGGTCTTCCGCCGGAGCCAGCTCCGAAGGCAGCACCTTCAGCAGCAGCGCGCTGGCGGCGAGCGCCAGCACCATCACCGCGATGTACATCCAGGTGCGGCCGACGTGCGCGTCAAGGAAACGACCGTAACGGGCCGAAACCCGGTCCAGATTGCGGTTGATGAAACCATGCAGCCCCTTGGGGGCTTGGCCGGTGTGAGGCTTGAGCAGCTTGGACGCCATCATCGGGGTCAGCGTCAGCGCCACGAACGCCGACAACGCCACGGCAGCGGCCAGCGCAACCGCGAGTTCGCGGAACAGGCGGCCGGTGTTGCCCTCCAGGAAGCCGACCGGCAGGAACACCGCCACCAGCACGGCGGTGGTGGCGATCACCGCGAACGCCACCTGCGCGGTACCGCGCTTGGACGCCACCAGCGGCGGCTCGCCGAGGTCGATGCGACGCTGCACGTTCTCCACCACCACGATGGCGTCGTCGACCACCAGGCCGATACACAGCACCAGCGCCAGCAGGGTGAGCAGGTTGATCGAGAAGCCGAACGCATACAGCGCGATGAAGGCGGCGACCAGACACACCGGTACCGTCACCGCCGGAATCAGCGCGGCGCGGAAGCTGCCCAGGAACAGCCAGATCACCACCAGCACCAGCAGCATCGCCTCCACCAGCGTGGCGTAGACGCGGTCTACGGCGGCTTCAATGAAGGTGGTGTTGTCGAAGGCGACGAAGATGTGGGTGCCATCCGGCAGTGTTTCCCCGACCCGCTCGGCCTCGGCACGTGCGGTGCGGGCCACGTCCAGCGAGTTGGCGGTGGACGTCTTGACGATGCCCAGGCCGATGCCGGGTTCGCCGTTGCTGCGGTAGTAGGCGCGGCGTTCGGACGAGGCCAGCTCGATCTTCGCCACGTCGCCCATGCGCACGACGTAGCCGTCCGCGCCCTTGCCGAGCGGAATGGTGGCGAAGTCTTCCGGCTTCACATAGTTGCGCTCCACGCGCAGGGTGAAGTCGCGGTCGGTGGATTCCAGTCGGCCGGCCGGGAGTTCGACGTTCTCGTTGCGCAGCGCGGTTTCCACATCGCCCACGGTGAAGCCGCGTGCGGCCAGCTGGTCGCGGTCGAGCCACACGCGCATGGCGTAGCGTTGGCGACCACCGATGCGGACCTGGGCGACGCCGTCGAGGCTGGAGAAGCGATCCACGACATAGCGGTCGGCATAGTCGCTCAGTTCCAGCGTGTTCATGCTGGAGGACGTCATGTTGAACCAGATGATCGGGTCGGCGTCGCTCTCGACCTTGGCGATTTCCGGCGGGCGCGCCTCTTCGGGCATGCGGTCGGCGACGCGGCTGACGGCGTCACGCACGTCGTTGGCGGCCGCCTCGATGTCGCGGTTGGAGGTGAACTCGATGCTGACCTGCGAGCGCCCGTTGGAGCTGCGCGCGTTGATGGTGTCGATGCCTTCGATGCCGGCCAGCGCATCTTCCAGCACCTGGGTGATGCGGCTTTCGATGACCGCAGCGGAGGCACCGGTGTAATCGACCGAGACCGACACGATCGGCGGGTCGATGGCGGGCAGTTCGCGCAGGGTGAGCCGGGTGAACGACATGATGCCCAGCACTACCAGCAGCAGGCTCATCACCACGGCGAACACCGGCCGCTGGATGGAGATGTCGGAGAGTTTCATCCGGCGCGTTCCACTGGAGCGGTGGCCTTCTGCGCAGGCTGCGGCGGCGGGGTGCCGGCCGGGCCTTCAACGGGTGCCGGCGACGGTGCGGCGGCAGGCGTGTCGCTGACCTTGAGGCCGGGACGGAGCTTGCCGGTTCCGTCGACGACGATGCGGTCGCCGGCCTTCACCCCTTCGCGGATCTCGACGACGCCGGCGCGGCGCGCACCGCTGACCACATCGACGCGTTCGACGCTCTGATCGGCTTTCACGCGATAGACGAACGATTCACGCCCGACCTGGACCACGGCGATTTCGGGAATGACCAGCGCCTGCCGCTCGGGGCGGAACATGCGCACGTCGAGCAGCATGCCGGGACGCAGGGCGTGGTCGGCGTTGATGAAGTCGGCGCGGACGGTGACGGCGCGGGTGCCGGGGTCGACGCGGGTGTCGATGGTGGCGACTTCGCCTTCGAAGGTGCGGCCGGGATAGGCGACGCTGGTGGCGGTGACCTTGTCGCCTTGTCCAAGCGAGGCGAGCTCGGCTTCGGGGACCTGGAAGTCGACGTGCATGCGTTCGATGTCATCAAGGGTGGCGATGACAGTGGTGGGGGTCACCAGCGAACCTTCGCTGACCTGACGGATGCCGAGCACGCCGGCGAAGGGGGCGCGGACGCGGCGGTCGCCGATGTCGGACTGCATTTCGAGCACGCGGGCTTCGGCTGCGTCGCGGATGGCGCGCTGGGTATCGAGGGTGGCACTGGCGACGAGCTGCTGGGCGGCGAGTTCGCGCTGGCGCTTGTACAGCTGGTCGGCCTCGGCAAACGTGGCCTGGGCCTGGACCAGAGCGGCCTGCTGGGCCTGGCCACGCAGGGTGACGAGGGGGGTGCCGGCGGCAACCTGCTGGCCACTTTCGAAGTGCACGCGCTCGATGATTTCACTGACCTTGGCGGTCACGGTGACCGATTCGCGGGCCTTGGCGGTACCGAGGGCCTGGAGGGTGTCGTTCCATGCGGAGGTCTGCACCACCTGGGTGGTCACCGGGACCTGTTCAGCCTGCCGGCGGGCGGCCTCGTCCTTGCTGCCACAGGCGGCCAGAAGGGCCAGACCCAAGCCAGCGGCGATGCGCGCGGTGATGCGTACCAACATGCAGAAAAACCCCAAAGATTCTACGACGGCCGAGTGTAGCGGCCGATCCGTGAGGGCATATGTGCCAAGCGTTTACCGGGGCCTTCACGGCCGTGGGGTGACACCGGAAACCCCTTTCGTGCTGGGCTGTGCGGGGTGTGTGTCGGTGTGTGTCAGTGCGTGTCGGTTTGCCTCGACTTGGTCGCGAAGAGCAGCGTTTCGGTTGTTCCGTGCGGTGCGGGGGCCAGGCACCCTCGCTCCGGGACACGCCGCAAGTACGTCCATGTAGGCTACTCCACGGCATCCATGCCGTGGAGTGTCCCTCCGGAGGATACCTGGCCCCCGCCCCCGATGGTCTATCGCAAACCGGCCGTAGAGCCACGCCCTGCGTGGCTTCGCGGTGCCCGGTTCGCTCGGCCCTCAATACCGGTAATTCACCTTCAACCACGCCGTCCGGCCCGGCTCGTTGATGCGCACGGGATCGGCGGGGAACCCGAAATCCGCACTCCCGGCCAGGTTCAGATGCTCGCTGTAGGCGCGGTCAAACACGTTATCGATGCCGGCGCTGATCGAGAGGCTGTCGCTGAACCTGTATGCGGCATTCAACGCCAACGTGGCGAATCCGGCGCTGGGCCCCAGATCCTGCGCCACCACATTGCCCTGCCCGGTCGCCACGCGATGCTGATGCGCCACCGCGCGGACCAGGGCACCCGCACTCCAGCGCGCGCCTTCCCAGTTGGCGGTGAGGCGGGCTTCCAGCGGCGGCATCTGCGGCAACGCGTTGCCGTTGCTGCGGTTCTCGCCCCACGCGTACGCCAGGGTACTGCCCAGCTTCCAGCCCTGCCCGACCTGCAGTTCAGCACCGGCTTCGGCACCTGCAATGCGCGCATCGATGTTGCTCGCCTGGCTGCTGCTGCCCATCATGCCGCCGGCGCGGTAAGTGAACAGGATGTAATCCTGGATGCGGCCGGCATAGGCGGAAACCCAGGCATTGAGGCGTTCGGTGCGGTACTGCACGCCAAGGTCGAGCTGTGTGGTCTTTTCGGGTTGGATGCTGCTGAACGCGTTGATGCTGCCATCGGGGCCACTGTCGGGCGAGAACAATTCCCAGTAGTCGGGCATGCGTTCGCTATGGCCAACACCGGCATACGCGGTGAGCGCACTGCTGAAATCGCGCTCCCAGCGGAAGAAGCCGCTGCCGAGATCTTCGCGACGGGTCTGGCCGGCGGTGGGATTGGGCATGCCCATCATGCCGCCGCTGCGGCGCTCATCGGTGACCTCGGCGCGGTCGATGCGCAGGCCGGTGACCCAGCGCTGGGCGGTGCCTTCGCCAAGGGTGATCTCGCTGAAGACGCCCCGTTGCGCAAAGCGGGCGTCAACGCTCCACGGCTGCTGGCGGTAGGTGTTGCGACCCATGCCGCTGCGGCTGCGGTGACGGCTGTCCTGGGCATCGAAACCGGCCACGACGGCCACATTCTGCCAGCGCCATTCGGCGGCAACGCGGCCGCCGTTGGTGCGGCGATCAACGTTGGCGGCCATCGGCATCGGCATGCTGCTGGCCATGTTGGGCTCACGCAGGGTGTAGTTGTCCATCAGGTGGTCGGCGTCGTTGTAGTAGACGTTGGCAAGCAGCTTGTCCCACGCACCGGGCAGGTTGTCCCTTTCGAAGCGCGCGGCGTAGCTGGTCCGCTTGAATGCGGCACCGTCCATGCCGCGGCCGGCATAGCGGGCGATGGCATCGCCGGTGCCGGCGGAGAGCTCCAGCACGGTGTCCGCGTCAGGGGTCCAGCCGATGGCGACGTCGCTGTTCCACTTGCGCCACTTCGAAGGGACGACATCGCCGTTGCCGTCTTTGTAGTCATCGGCTTCGGAACGGTTGCCGTTGACCCGCACATAGCCCTGCGAAGCCCCGGCGGTGAGGTCGAGGACCTGGTCATTGCGGTTGCGCGAGCCGACCAGTGCGCTGGCGTCGAGGTCGATGCCGGGCGCGTCGAAGCGCGGCGTTTCGCGCTCGAAGCGCACGGTGCCGGCAGACGCGCCGGCTCCCCAGCGGACGCTCTGGGGGCCCTTGATGATGGTGAGGCGATCGAAGGTTTCCGGGGCGATGTAGGACAGCGGGTTGTCCATGCGCGAGGGACAGGCACCGATCAGATTGCCTTCGTTGCTCACGATGTTCAGGCGCGAACCGAACATGCCGCGCAGCACCGGGTCGCCGTTGGTGCCGCCGTTGCGGATCGCGGAGAAGCCGGGCACGGTTTTGAGGTAATCCGCGCCATCGCTGGCCGGAACCGGCTGGCGTGGCAGGCGTGGGTCGGTGACCCACTGCAGGGGTGAGGACGGCGCGGCGGCGGTGACCACCAGGGTGTCGAGGGTGCGGGCATCGTCGCGCTCGGCGGCGTGCAGCACGGGGTTGATGAGTGCGAGGGAAAGACAGGCTGACAGGCGCGTCAATGCGCCCGGATGGCGGGATGCAAACGTCATGTTGGAACTCCAGGAACACGCAGGAGCACGCGCCACCGTTGGGGGCGTGCGGCTGAAGGGATCGGGCAGGTGTCCGGACGTGGCCGCGCAGCCACGCAGGGCGTGGCTCTACGGTTCAACCGCAGAGTTGCGAGGCATCAACCGGCGAGGTGCGCTGGGGGGCCGCGGGCACCGTGGGCGGGCCAGCGC
>NZ_RHPP01000154.1 GCF_003935715.1 Stenotrophomonas sp. 278
CCTTCGCGTTCCACCGCCAGCGGCGCGGGCCGCGGCGGCAGCGGCGTGTCGTCGACGGCGATATCGGGGTTGGCACGCAACGCATCCAACGGCGTCAGCAACGATGTCAGCGGGGTTCGCGCCAGCCCGGCGAGGTCGCCGCACGCGATCCACAGGGCGTGCTCGGCGCGGGTCAGGCCAACGTAGAGCAGGCGCGCGTCTTCGGCGCGCTGTTCGCGTTCGCGCAGTGCGCTGGCGGCATCCCAGCTGGCGTCCTTGTCCAGTTTCCAATGCAGCTCGCGGCCCTGCGCGGTGTGCACGGTGCAATGTGCATCGGTGTTCGGCGCGCCACCGTCAATGCCCACGAACGGCAGGAACACCAGCGGGTACTCCAGGCCCTTGCTCTTGTGCAGGGTGACGATCTGCACCCGGCGCGCGTCCGACTCCAGCCGCAACAGCTGCTGTTCGTCGTCCTGGTCGGCATGGGCCATCTGCACCTGCAGCCAGTCCAGCAGCCCGTGCATGCCCAGCGCGCGGGTCGAGGCTTCCTGCAGCAGTTCGGCCAACTGCAGATAATTGGTGAGCCGGCGTTCGCCATCCATCAGCGCCAGCAGGCGCTCGGCCTGGCCCGCACAGACATCGGCCACCACTGCGAAGGGCCCGCCTCGTTGCCAGCGCTCGCGCCAGTGCAGCAGCTGCACCTGCAGGGTCCGTTGCAGGTCGCCATCCTGTTCCATCGCGGCGATCTGCGTGGCGGAATAGCCCAGCAGTACCGTCGACAGTGCGGCCCGCAGGCGGCCTTCGTCGGCGGGTTGCAGCAGGGCCAGCAGCAGCACGCGCAGTTCGCGTGCTTCGGCGGTGGCGTACAGACTCTGCTTGCCCGCCGCCACCGCGGGAATGCCGGCGGCGGCCAGCGCCTGCTGGATGCGCGTGGCTTCGCTGTGGCGGCGCACCAGCACGGCGATGTCGCCGGCCTGCACGGGCCGCCCGCGCAACAGCGCGCGACCGGCGCGCGCTTCGCTGAGCACCTCATGGATGGCGACCACGCAGGCCTCGGTGGCCTGCTGGCGTGACGGATCGGCATTGAGCGCCTTGCCGTCGTCACTGCGCAGCACACGTAGGGTCAGGCCGGGCGCGGACACACCGTCGCGCTGGAAATCAGCATCTATACGCACGCTTCCCGGCAGTACCGGCTCGAAGGCAATGTCAGCGCCGCCGAAGGCCTGATCGCCCCCGATGTCGTACAGGGTCTGCAACGCACGCAGTACCGCCGGACGCGAGCGGAAATTGCGGTTCAGCGCAGGAGCCGCCATCGCCGCGCGCTTGGCGCTGAGGTAGGTATGGATGTCGCCGCCGCGGAAGCCGTAGATGGCCTGCTTGGGATCACCGATCAGGAACAGTGCCGGCTCCAGCGCGGCCTCGCGTGTTTCGACGCTGTCGCCGAACACGGTCTGGAAGATGCCCCACTGGCGGTCGTCGGTGTCCTGGAACTCATCGACGAGCGCCATGCGGTACTGCGAACGCAGCTGGCGTACCAGGACCTGTCGATCCGGTCCTTCGAGTGCCCGCGCTACGCCGTCGATCAGGTCATCGTAGGTCTGGACGCGCCGCTGCCGCTTCAGTTCTTCAAGGCGCGCGCGCGCTTCGTCGCGCAGCCGGTGCAGCAGGCGCACGGCCTGTTCGCGCAGCCAGGCATCGCAGGCGTCGGCCGCATGCCACCACTGCGCCAATGCGTCGAACAACGGTGAGCTGGGACACTGCGCCTGCTGTCCGTCCTTGCAGTAATCACGCAGTGCGTCGGGCAGCAGCTTGCCCAGGTGGGTCTTGTCGCCGCGTGCCCACGCCAGCGCAGCGCGGCCGGCCAACAGCTCGTTGAACGCCTTCTCGAAGCTCGGTCGCTTGGCGCGACGACCGTCGAGCACCTTGCGTTCAAAGGCCACATCAATCGCGGCCTGCGCGGTTTCGGCATGGCTCTGGATCGCCTCGCCGAGCCGGACAGCGGCCTCCTGCAGCGCTGCGCTGGGGTCCGCCATCACCACCGCCGGTACGGCCGGCAACAGGGGCAGCGGTGCGCGCAACGCCGGCAGGTCCGCCGCCAGCGCCTCGGGGTTCTTCCACAACCGCAGCAGTGCGTCCAGCGTGGCCGGGTCATTGGCGTGCACGCGCCAGAGGTCGGCAGCCAGTTCCTCGTACAGCACCCGCTCGCCCGGGATCAGCTCCGGCGGCTCAAAGGTGTGCCCGCTTTCCAGCGCATGCTCGCGCAGCACACGGGTGCAGAAGCCATGGATGGTGAAGATCGAGGCCAGGTCGATCTCGTCGGCAGCGATCTGCAGGCGGCGGGACAGCGCTGCGGCGCTTTCGCTGCCGTATTGCAGATGGCGCTGCAGGATGGACCGGGTCAGGATGACATCCGGACCCTCGTCGTCGCTGGCCGGTAGATCCACCAGCCGCGCCGCCAGCGCCAGGCGCTCGCGGATGCGCTTGCGCAGTTCCTGGGTGGCTGCATCGGTGAACGTCACCGCCAGGATCTGGCCGATGCGCAGCCCGCGTTCCACCACCAACCGGGTGAACAGCGTGGCGAGGGTGAAGGTCTTGCCGGTGCCGGCGCTGGCTTCGATCAGCTGCACGCCCTGCAGCGGCAGGGTCAGGTACGGGTCGATGGCGGTGCTCATGCCACGTCCTCCGTCTCGAAGCCGTTGAACACCTGCGCCTGCCGCACCGCGCGGAACACAGTGAAGCTGATCTGCAGCAGGTCGGCGTAGCGGGCCTCGTCGTTGAACAGCGACTGCCCGCGCAGCGCCAGCTGATAGGCCTCGCCGCTGCCCTCGCCCCAGCTGCGGTCCCGGCCGTGCCATTGCTTCGCGCCTTCGACGTGGCGCTTGGCGGCGGGGGCGTTGTACAGCGCCCAACCGGTATACGGGCCGTACGGCAGCGGCTCGCGCAGCCCGCGTTCGCGCAGCTTCAGCAGCGCCGCCAGGGCGTCGAGGGCCCGGGCCTGACCCGGGGCTGGCAGCACATGCGGACCCAGTCCCTCGTCGCCGGCATCGAAGAACTGGACCAGTGGCAGCGCGTCGCCGGCGGCGTTGGCCAGCAGCCAGTCCAGCCCATGTCGGATCGCTGCCGGGCCATTGAGCGTGCCGGCACGCAGGCGCACCAGGCCGTGCGGATGGCGATCATCAACGCGGCCGAACAGGGTGACGCCGTCGATCTGCACTTCATAGCGGCGGCTTTCCAGCGGCGTTCCCTGCAGCCACTGCGCCAGGGCCTGTCCATAGGGCTGGGTCTGCGCCTGGACGGCGGCGAACTGGCGCTCGCCCAGCGCGCCGGACGGCACCAGGCCGCGCGCGCGCAGGCGGGGATAAAGCGGGGCGTCATCGCCGCGCAGTGTGGCGTCGATGACCGCCAGCTGCAGGGTGCGCTGCTCCAGACCGCGCCCGGCGATCACCAGTGGTTCGACATCGTCCACGTCTTCGAGCGGATCGGGCAGGCGCAGGCCGAGTGTCTGCGACAGGAACTGCCCAGCCGGGTCGACCAGCATGCGGCGCAGCGCCTCCAGCGACAGCTGTTGTTCCGTGGCAAGGTCCGGGCTGGGCGGCAGTGCCGCGTCGAACCATGAGGGAGGCAGGCGGCGAGTGACGCCGGACTGCTGCGCGGCCGGATGCCAGGCGCGCTGGTAGCTGAAGCGACGTGGCTCGTCACCGCCGCCGAACGCGGCCGGCGAGAACGGCTGCAGCGCATGCTGCACGGTGAAGGCACGCACGGCCGCCTCCGGGTCCACATGGTAGGCCGCCGCCGCGTCGATCAGTTCGCTGACCAGCACCGACGGCTCACGCACGCTGCCATCGCGCGGGTCCGCGCCCAGGTAGCTCAGGTAGAACACGTCCTGTGCCGCCGCGAACAGCTGCAGGAACAGGAAGCGGTCGTCTTCGCGGGTCGAGCGGTCGCCGGGGCGGCGGCGCGGCGTGTCCAGCTCGGCGGTCAGTTGATTGAGGCCTGCGGCCGGGTCGCGACGCGGGAAATCGCCGTCGTTCAAGCCCAGCACGCAGATCACCCGGAACGGCAGCAGCCGCATCGGCACCATCCGGCCGAAGCTGATGCCGCCGGTCAGCAGCGGTGCACGGGTGTCGGCTTCACCGAGCACGCCGGTGAAGTGCGCCCGGATCACATCCGGCGGCACCGGCGCGTCGAAGCCGGCACTGTCGGCCTCGTCGGCGAACTGGTTGACCAGCTTGCGCAGCCGCTCCAGTGCGCGTTGTCCCTGTGGTGTCGCCGGCGGCAGCGGCAGCAGCGCATCCAGCAGGCCCAGCAGGCGTTGCCGCCACTGCGCCGGGCTCAGTGCTTCGCTCAGACGCTGCTGACTCACGGCCAGCACGCGCAGCAGCCGGATCAGCCGGTCCAGTGCTTCCAGTGCACTACCTTCCAGTTCCGGCCACGGAGCCACCCCGGCGATGTCGCCGTCATCGCCGCTGGCGTGGCCCAGCAGCAGGCGATCCAGTGCGAACTGCCAGGTGAAGGCATCGTCGGCGGGGGCTTGATGGTGCTGGCGGTGTCGGGCATTCAGGCCCCAGCGCGCGCCGGCGGCCAGCAACCAGTCGTGCAGGCGTTCGAAGGCCGCACTGTCCAGTCCGGAAGCTTCGGCCAGCGGCGCGCTGCCGAGCAGATCCAGCACCTCGTTGAGCCCGAAGCGCGATACCGGCAGTGCCAGCAGGTGCACGAACACGTCGGCCAACGGCTCGCCGGCCAGCGGGCTGGTGTCGGCCAAGGCATAGGGGATGTGCTCGAGGTCGCCGCTGCGACCGCCGAACACCGCTTCCAGGTAGGGCACGTAAGGGTCGATGTCCGGGGCCAGCACGGCGATGTCGCGGGCCTGCAGCGGCGGGTCGAAGCGGGTGTCCTGCAACAGCGCGCGCAGCTGGTCGTGCAGCACCTGCAGTTCGCGCAGGCGGGTGTGACAGGCGTGCACCTGCAGGCTGGGGTCGTCTGTGCGCAGCGCGGCCAGCGGGTCGCCCGATGGCGTACCGCGACGATGGAACAGGTCACGCTGCAGGCGATGCAGCAGGCTGTCGGCCAGGCCGCCCTGGTCCAGGTTGGCGCGCACGTCGTCCTCGGGATCGGCGTAAGCCGCGATCTCGCCGGACGGATGCACCACTTCGTAGCTTCCCAGCACCGCCATGAAGTCGCGCCCTGCCGCGCCCCACGCCTGCAGCAGGCGGTTCTCGCCAGCCGCTTCGCCGAAGGGATCCGGCGCACCGCTGCGCAGCTTCTCGGCCAGGGTCTGCAGATCGCCCCAGTACGCCTGGGTCGGGGTGGGCAGATAGAAGTGCAGCTCGCCGACCCGGGCCTGGGTCGCCATCACCCGCAGCACGTCCGGTGAGATGTTCAGCGTCGCGAATGCCGACAGGCGTCGTGGCAGCCCCTGCGGCAGGGGCCGCCCGGCACCTTCGAAGCGGTCCAGGTAGGCCTGGATGCGGCGGGCGCGATAGGAGCGGCCCTGGGCCACGGCGCGCCACAGGATCGCCTGCGGGTCGGCCGGGTCGGACCCGGCCTCCCAGCGAAGGAGCCAATCGCGACGCCATGCCTGGTACTTCTCGAACACGCTGGCCAGCTCGCCCGCCAGCGCCCACGGCAGCAGCGGATCGGATCCGGAGAGATACGCCCGCAGCGCGCGCAGCGGCGGCAGTTCGAGCAGGGCAGGATCGCGCAGCGCCTGGTACAGCCGCCAGCGCATTCCCGCCGCGTCCAGATCATCGCCTTCGCCGTCCACATTGGCGTTCAGGGCACGTGCCACGAACTCACCGGGAGTGAGGAATTCCAGGTTGGCGGCGACGCCGAACTCGGCGGCCAGGGTGGAATGCAGCCAGCGCCGCATCGCCACCTGGGGAATCAGAATGACCTCCGGTTCCAGCAGTGACTGCCCAGGCACCGGCGCACGCACGTGCCGCGCCAGCAGCGCGGCCAGCACATCGAGGGAGTTGGAGTGGTACAGGCGGAAATCGGCGGCGGGGTCGCTCATCGCGCACAGTGTGCCGGATTGTTCCACGGGGTGGCGGGATTGGACCGACCGTTCCGCGACATCCCCGTGCGACAATACTGCACGATCCAGTTCGGTTATGTTCAGCCGCCCACCACGATCTTAGAACGTTGGAAAATTGTTAATGGCGTCCATGACGGCTTCCCACGATCCATTGGTGCAGTTGAATGACGTGCGCATCGAGCGCGGCGGTCGCGCAATCCTGCGCGATGTGTCGCTGTCGGTGCCGCGCGGCAGCATCACCGCCGTGCTGGGTCCGTCAGGCAGCGGCAAGTCGACGCTGTTGGCGGCGCTGACCGGCGAACTGCGCCCGGCGGCGGGCTCGATCACCCTGTTCGGCCAGCCCATTCCGAGCGGCAGCAGCGCACTGCGCGAGATGCGCCGCAGCGTGGGCGTGCTGCTGCAGGGCAACGGGCTGCTGACCGACCTGACCGTGGCCGAGAACGTGGCACTGCCGCTGCGCACGCATACCCGCCTGCCGATGCCGGTGCTGCGCCGACTGGTGGACATGAAGCTGCACGCGGTGGGCCTGTTGGCTGCAGCCGATGCCTGGCCACGCGAACTGTCCGGCGGCATGGCCCGTCGTGTCGCGCTGGCCCGGGCACTGGCGCTGGACCCACCGCTGATGATCTACGACGAACCGCTGACCGGGCTGGACCCGATCGCCAGCGGCGTGATCATGAGCCTGATCCAGCGCCTCAACCACAGCCTGGGGCTGACCAGCATCATCGTCAGCCATCACGTGCATGAAACCCTGCCGATCTGCGACCAGGTCATCGCCATCGCCAATGGCAGTGTGGTGTTCCAGGGCACGCCGGCCGCGCTGGAGGCCAGTGACGATCCGCTGCTGCGACAGTTCCTGGATGGGCAGCCCGATGGTCCGATTCCGTTCGATGCCGCGCCGCGCGCGAAGGTGGCCTGATGCCGTTTGTTGAAGCCACCCGCTCGCTGGGCCGCGCCGGACTGTTCTCGCTGACCGTGCTGCGTGGCTCGCTGCCCAGCGCCGACTTCCTGGCCGAACTCACCCGCGAGATCTACAAGATCGGCGCACGTTCGCTGCCGATCATCGCCGTGGGCGGAGCCTTCGTCGGCCTGGTGCTGACCCTGCAGGGCTACCGCACGCTGACCACGTTCGGTGCCGCCGATGCGTTGTCGACCCTGCTCGGCTTGTCGCTGTACCGCGAACTGGCTCCGGTTCTGACCGCGTTGCTGTTCATCGGTCGCGCCGGCAGCTCCATTGCGGCCGAACTCGGGCTGATGCGCGCCACCGACCAGATCAAGGCGCTGGAGCTTATGGCGATCGACCCGATTGCCAAGGCGGTAGCCCCGCGGTTCTGGGCGGCAGTACTGACCGTACCGCTGTTGACGGGCATCTTCTGCTCGCTCGCGATCAGCGCCAGCTACTTCGAGGCCGTGCACGTGCTGGGCCTGGACAATGGCGTGTTCTGGTCGGCGCTGAGCAACAGCGTGGATTTCTGGGACGACTTTGGCGTGGCGATGCTGAAGTCTGCGATCTTCGGCGGTACCGCTGCGCTGGTGGCTTCGTATGTCGGCTTCCACGCCGAACCCACCATTGAGGGCACCTCGGTGGCCACCACCCGCGCGGTGGTGAATGCGTCGCTGCTGGTGCTGATGTTCAACTTCGTGCTGTCGGCGATGCTGTTCCGCTGATCCGCTGTCCCCCTTTGATGCTCGCCTGGCCCGCCAGGCACCTGACAAACAACGGTGAGATTTTCCATGGCCATCCGCGGTCCCAGACTCGAATTTTCCGTCGGCGCGTTCCTGCTGCTGGCGCTGGCCTCGCTGCTCGTGCTCGCGGTGGCCTCCACCAACCAGCGCTGGGGTTTCGGCGGCGACGGCTATGAACTGAAAGCACGCTTCACCCAGATCGGGCAGCTGCGCAAGCAGGCACCGGTGAAGATCGGCGGGGTGGTGGTGGGACAGGTCGCCAACATCGACCTCGACCCTGCCCGCTTCGATTCCATCGTCACCCTGAAGCTGGACGGCAAGTTCAAGGACCTGCCAGCCGATACCTCCGCCGGCATATTCACCAGCGGTTTGCTCGGCGAGAGCTATATCGGACTGCAGCCGGGCGGCGACCCGGACGTGCTCAAGCCCGGCGACGAAATCGTCTTCACCCAGCCGGCCGTGGACCTGATCCAGATGGTTGGCAAATACATGTTCAGCGGCTCGGGCAACACCGGTGCCGCCTCCCAGGAAGCTCCCGGTGCCGACGCGCCGGCAACGGAACCGCAGAAATGACCCACAAACTGATCCCCGCACTGCTCGCTTCGGCCCTGCTGGCCGCTACTCCTTCGCTGGCCTTGGCCCAGGGCGCTCCGGCCGCCACCAGCGCGCAGCAGGGCCAGGCCACCAAGGTGGTGCTTGACGCCAGCTCGCGCATCCTGACCACCCTGCAGGCCCGCAAGGCCGAATTCAGCAAGGACCCGAACGCGCTGCGCAGCTACATCGACAGCGAGCTCAACCGTACCTTCGACCGCGACTATGCCGCGCGTCTGGTGCTGGGTGCCAACGCCCGCGGTGCCTCCGATGCCGACGTGAAGCTGTTCGCCGACGCCATGGCCGACAACCTGATGCAGCGTTACGGCTCGGCCCTGCTGACCATCCAGGGCAAGCCCAGCTTCCGCGCCAAGGGTGAAACCGCGCTGCCGAACAATCGCGGCATGCGCGTGGCTACCGAGCTGGTGCGTTCGGGCAGCGAGACCACGCCGGTCGAGTACCTGATGCGCCAGGTCAACGGCCAGTGGAAGATCTTCGACGTGAACATCGAAGGCATCTCCTACGTGCAGACCTTCCGTACCCAGTTCGATGCCCCGCTGCGCCAGAAGGGCATCAAGCAGGTCGCTGCCGACCTGCGCGCTGGCAGCATGCAGGCCGGTCCGGCTGGCAATGGCAAGTAACGGCTCGCTGCAGCTGGACGGTTCGCGGGCGCGCCTTGCCGGCGCGCTAGACCGTGCGGCCGCGGTGGCGCTGTGGCCGC
>NZ_RHPP01000155.1 GCF_003935715.1 Stenotrophomonas sp. 278
GGTTGCAGCCGGGCCAGTTGCGCATCCGGCTCCAGCGGTCGTCCTGCGGGCAGCGTGGGCGGCAGCGGGGTGCCCACCAGGAACTGCAGCAGCTGCGCTGCCTGGCCGTGGCTGCGTCGCAGCTCGGCCAGCTGCACCTCGGCCTGGGTCACCAGTGCGTACGACTGGTTGAAATCCACTGACGAAGTAAGCCCGGCATCCATGCGCAGCTGTGCCAGTTCACGCGTTTCCTGCCGGCTGGCCAGCGAGCGTTCGGCCAGCACGATGCCGGCTTCGCTGGCACGCACGGCGTAATAGCTGGCGGCCACGGTGGCGATCAGACTCAGCGCGGCTGCATCCCGCGCTTCTGCGGTGGCCAGGTACTGGCGACGCGCGGCCTCGCTGAGATTGGCCACGCGACCCCAGAAATCCAGTTCGAACGACGGGATGCCCACCTGCACGGCATAGCTGTCCACCGTCACCCTGGCCGCACCCTCGGCCGCACTCACCGGCGTGCGCAGGCGCTGGCCGGAGCCGCTCACCTCCAGCCCAGGCAGCCGTTGGCTGCGCTGGATGCGGAACTGGGCGCGGGCCTGCTCCATGCGCGCCGTTGCCGCTGCCAGATCCCGGTTGTAACGCAGCGCCTGTTCGATCAATCCCTGCAGCACCGGGTCCTGGAAATAGGCGGACCAGCCGATGGCCGGCGCGCTCATGCCGTTGGCCTGCACCGGGGCGTCGCTCGACGTAACGTAGGACGCCGGCACCGCGACCTCGGGGCGCACGTACGGCGGTGCAAGGTTGCAGCCGCACAGCGCGGTTGCCGCCAGCGCCATCATCCATCCGCGTGCAGCCCGGCTACGCATCGGCCTTCTCCGCCGGCCTGCGTCTCAGCAGGTAGTAGAACAACGGCGTGAAGAAGATGCCCAGCACGGTCGCGCTGAGCATGCTGCCCAGCACGCCGGTACCCACCGCCTGACGGCTGGCAGCACCGGCACCGGTGGCGATCACCAGCGGCACCATGCCGACGATGAAGGTCAGGCTGGTCATCAGGATCGGACGCAGGCGCTGGTGCGCCGCGCGCAGAATCGCCTCGCGCGGCGGAACACCCTGCGCCTCCTCATCCAGCCCGAACTGCACGATCAGAATGGCGTTCTTGGCCGCCAGGCCGATGATGGTCACCAGCCCGACCGTGAAATACACGTCTGCCGACATGCCACGCGCGGCCGTGAACAGCACCGCCCCCAGGATTCCCAGTGGCACCACCAGCAGCACGATCACCGGGGTGATCCAGCTTTCGTAGAGCGCCGCCAGCAGCAGGAATGCCACCACGAACGCCAACCCGAGCAGCAGTCCCACCTGGCCGGCGGCCTCCTGCTCTTCGCGTGCGGTGCCGGTCCACTCAAAGCGCACGCCCGCCGGCAGCACTTCGCCGGCAATCCGCTCCATCTCGCGCATGGCCGCACCACTGGAGACGCCTGCCGCGCCCTGCCCTGATAAGGTGGCCGAAAGGAAGCCGTTGTAACGTTCCACCTGCTGCTCGCCGACCGTCCAGCGCGTACGCGCGAACGCCGAGAACGGAACGGACTGCCCCTGGCTGCCGATCACGCGCAGGTCGCTGACATCTTCGGCGCGCATGCGCTGCGTGGCATCAGCCTGCACGAACACGCGCAGCACGTTGCCCTGGCGGACGAAGTCATTCACGTACGCCGACCCGAACAGAATGCCCAGTGCCTGGTTGGCCTGGCTCAGCGGCACGCCGAGCGCCCGCGCCTGGGTACGGTCGATGTCCACGAACAGCTGCGGTGCGCGCGGCATGCCTTCAGGCCGCACTCCCGTCAGCAGCGGACTGGCGGCGGCCCGCGCGGTCATCGCCATCGCCGCAGCGGTCAACCCGCTGCTGCCAACACCGGCGCGGTCTTCCAGCTTCATGCTGAAGCCCGACGCATTGCCCAGCGCTTGGATCGCGGGTGGATTCAGTGCGAACACCTGGGCCTGTGGGATCTGCGAGAACGCCGCATTCATCCGCTGCGCCAGCGCCATCGCGCCCTGTTCCCGTCCCCCGCGTTCCGCCCACGGGTGCAGGTCGACGAACGACATGCCCACTGCCTGCCCCTGGCCGAAGAAACTGAAGCCGACCACCGTGGCCACATTGCGCACTTCCGGTTGCCGGCGCAGGATCGCCTCGGCCTGCGCGGCAGCGGCCCGTGTCCGTGCCATGGTGGCCCCGGGGGCCGCGTTGTAGGCCACGAACAGGTAGCCCTGGTCCTCATCCGGCAGAAAGCCGCCGGGAAGCCGCATGTACAGCAGTGCGGTCAGCGCCACCACGATCACGAACACCGCGTTCCACAGCCACGGCCGCAGCAGCATCCGCCCCACGCCACCGGCATAGCCGCGGCTGCTGCGCTCCAGGCCGTTGTTGATGGATCCAAACAGGCGCTGCACCACGCCGTTGCGCCCGGTCTCGCCGCGCGGCCGCAGCATCGCCGCGCAGATCGCCGGTGCCAGGGTCAGCGACAGCACGGTGGATACGACCAGCGACACGCTCAGGGTCACCGCGAACTGCCGGTAGATGCCGCCGGCCGAGCCCGGGAAGAACCCCATTGGAATGAACACCGCCAGCAGCACCAGCGTGGTGGCGATGATGGCTCCACTCAGCTGCCCCATTGCTTTGGCGGTCGCTTCCGGCGCGGCAAGGTCCTCCTCGCGCATGATCCGTTCGACGTTCTCGACGATCACGATCGCGTCGTCGTTGAGGATGCCGATCGCCACGACCATCGCGAACAGCGACAGCAGGTTGATGGAAACCCCCAATGCCAGCAGCCCGACGCAGGCGCCCAGCAGCGAGATCGGCACCACCAGCGTCGGCAGGAACATCGCGCGCCAGCTCTGCAGGAACAGCAGCACCACCACCGAGACCAGCAGCATCGACTGCACCATGGTCAGGGCGACACCGCGTACCGATTCGGTGATGAACGGGGTGGTGTCGAACGGGGTTACCCAGACCATGCCCTCGGGAAAGCTTGCCTCCAGCTGCTGCAGGCGCTCGCGCACGGCGGTCGCGGTGGCCAGCGCATTGGCCCCGGATGCCAGCGACACGGCCAGACCGGCGGTGGGACGGCCATTCAGGCTGAGGTTGAACGCGTAGGTGTCCTGCCCCAGCTCGACGCGGGCCACGTCGCCGACGCGCACAGTGGCCGCGCCGGGCGTGGCACGCAGGATCACCTGGCGGAACTGTTCCGGCGTGCTGAAGCGGCCCCGCAGCACGATCTGCGCGGTGGTTTCGGTCTCGGCCGTGGTCGGCTGCAGGCCGAGACCGCCACCGGCGGTCTGGGCGTTCTGCTCACGGATCGCGGCCATCACCTCGCCCGGGGCGATGCCATAGCTCAGCAGCTTCTCGCGGTCCAGCCAGATCCGCATGGCATAGCTGGAGCCAAACAGCGAAACGTCACCCACCCCATGCAGGCGACGCAGCTCATCGGCCACATTGTTGGCCGCGAAGTCGCCCAGCTCGAGGGCCGAGTACTGGTCGCCCTCGGACTGCAGCGCGATCAGCATCAGGAAGCCATTGCTGGCCTGGGTGACGCGCACGCCCATCTGCCGCACTTCGTCGGGAAGACGGGGTTCCACCCGCGCCAGCCGGTCCTGCAGCTGCGCGCGTGCCACATCGAGGTCGGTGCCGCTGCGGTAGGTGACCCGGATCTGCGCGGTGCCGTTGGCGCGGCTGGTGGAGGACATGAACAAGAAGTCATCCACGCCGTTGAGCTCGTTCTCGATCACCGAGGTCACGGTGCGGTCCAGCGTCTGTGCATCGGCTCCGACGAAGGTGGCTGAAATGCTCAGTGACGGCGGGGCCACATCCGGGTACTGCTCCACCGGCAGGCGGCTCAGGGCGATGGCACCGAACAGGATCGCAAACAGTGCGATCACCCAGGCCAGCACCGGGCGGTCGACGAAATAGCGGTTCATCGCGGCGCATCCTTGGGCGACGCCACGCTGACCGGTTGCCCCGGTTGGATCTTGTGCCAGCCGTCCACGATGACCCGCTCACCGGGCTTCAGCCCGGACTGCACCACCCAGCGACCGCCTGACTGCCCGGCCAGCATCACAGCCCGGCGCATGGCGATGCCTTCGTCATTGACCACCATCACGCTGGCTTCGTCTTCGCCGACCTGGATGGCACGTTCCGGAAGGCTGATGCCGTGGGGCACCGTGCCGACCGCCAGGATGCCGCGCACGAACTGGCCGGGCAGCAACCGGCCCTCTGCGTTGGGCAAACGCGCACGCAGGGTGCGACTGCCCGTGGCAGGATCGATTGCGGTCTCGCTGAAATCCAGCACACCCGGCGTGGATATCGGCGTGCCATCGTCGCGCAGGATCGTCACCGCCACCTGACGGTCATCAGCCAGGACCACCCGCCCCGCCGCGATGCCTCGCTCCAGCTCGTTCATGGCGATATGTGAAGGATTGAAGATCACGAACACCGGATCGAGCTGATCGATCCGGGTCATCAGGGTTGCCCCGGCCGCGCTGACGAGCGCGCCTTCGCTGACCTGGGCCCGACCGGCACGGCCGGCAATCGGCGCGCGTACGGTGGCATGGTCCAGCTGCAGAGAGGCCCGGTCCACGGCGGCCTGTGCCTCCAGCAGCGCCGCGTCAGCCTGCCGAAACGAGGCCTGCGCCGACTCATACTCCTGCACGCTGACCGCCTTGCGCTGCACCAGCGTCGACAGCCGGGCGCGCAGGGAGGCGGTCTGGGCACGCGCGGCTTTTGCCGACGCCAGCGACGCGCGCGCCTGTTGCACACGTGCCTGCAGATCACGCGGATCGATGCGGAACAAGGGCGCATTCGCGGCGACATCCGTACCGTCCACGTAAAGCTGGCGCTCCACGATGCCGTCGGCGCGCGCGCGCACTTCCGCCGAGCGCGCCGCTTCAACCCGCCCGGGCAGTTCCACGAGATTGGGCACGGCCTGCGCCGTTACTGTCTCTACTTCAACCCGCACCGGGGGGCGCTGACCGGTTCCCGGCCCGTCCTCACGTCCGCAACCGGCCAGCGCCACGGTCAACAGCATCCACCACGGCCACGCCCGTGCCCTGCACCGAAGGATACGCATCGCAGGGTTCTCCCCGCCGTTAGAAGGCCACCGCATCGCGGATCAACGGGCAGGTCATGCAGTGCCCGCCGCCACGCCCGCGTCCCAGTTCGGCACCGACAATGCTGATCACCTCGATGCCTTCCTTGCGCAGGCCGGTGTTGGTCGCGGTGCTGCGGTCGTAGGCGACCACGACGCCGGGCGACATCGCCACCAGGTTGTTGCCGCTGTCCCACTGCGAGCGTTCGGCGGCGTAGCGGTCACCACCCGATTCCACGATGCGCAGCTTCTTGAAGCCCAGCGCCTGGGCGACCACGTCGTTGAAGTGCGCCTTCTCGAACACGATCTCGAAACCGGGTTCCTTGTCGCTGGGATACAGCGAGATCGGATGGATCTGATCGACAATGCCTGGGAACACCGTCACCACATCGCGGTCGGCGAAGGTGAACACCGTATCCAGATGCATCGCCGAACGCAGCTTCGGCATAACCGCCACGATCACCCGGGTGGCGGCCTTGTTCCTGAACAGCGACTGCGCCAGCTGGGTGATGGCGGTGCGCGAGGTGCGTTCACTCATGCCGATCAGCACGATGCCATTGCCGGCAATCAGCACGTCGCCGCCTTCCAGGGTGGCGTTGCCATGGTCCTGGGTCGGGTCGCCGAACCAGATCGGGAAATCGGCCGAGGCGAAGTCCGGATGGAACTTGTAGATGGACGTGGTGAGAATGGTCTCTTCATGCCGCGCTGGCCAGTACAACGGATTCAGGGTCACCCCCTGGTAGATCCAGCAGGTGGTGTCGCGGGTGTACAGCGTGTTCGGCAATGGCGGCAGCAGGTAACCCACCAGATCCGGCACTTCGCGCACAGCCTGCAATGTCGGCCCGCTGAAGTCTTCCGGAAGGTCCACCACGCTGAGGCCACCGATCAACACTTCGGCCAGCTTTCGTGCGGGCAAGCCCTGCAGGTAGGAGCGGACCTCGGACATGAACTCCACACCCACTTCATTGGCGTTGATCTGGTTGTCCAGGATCCAGTTGCGTGCCTCCTCGATTTCAAGGGTTTCGGCCAGAAGGTTGTGCATCTCGACCACTTCGACACCGCGGTCGCGCATCTTGGACATGAAATCGAAGTGATCTCGCTTGGCGTTGTCGACCCAGATCACGTCGTCGAACAACAGGTCGTCCTTGTTGCGCGGGGTCAGGCGCATGTGCGCCAGCCCGGGCGCGCACACCATTACTTTGCGCAGGGTTCCAACTTCGGAGTGGACGCCATAGACGGGGGCGTTGGACATGGGAGCTTCTCCGCGACGGTAGATGAATTGATCCTAGCCGCCGAAGACGCGTAAACGATCACGCCTACGTAGAAAGCAGTAGAAATACCGAGAGCGGCTGCCTGAAACACTGAATTCGCACTGTCCGAACCACGCGCATACTCCTTCAGCAAGTCAGCCCGGTGTACGCACCGCGCATCTTCTCCCCTGCAGCAGGAGACGTATCATGAAGCTTCGCCCCATCACTTTTGCCCCGTTGCTGGCAGCCGCACTCCTGGCCGGCGCATGCTCCACCCATACCACCCCCAGTACGTTCAACCGGTCCGAAGTGGGTCGGGCGCAGACCGTGGAATGGGGCAGCATCCAGGCCATTCGTGACGTGCAGATCCAGAACGATTCGCGCGGCGTGGCCACGGTCACTGGCGCGGCTATCGGCGGCATCGCCGGCAGCACGCTGGGCGGAGGTAGACGAGCCAACGCCGTCGGTGCAATCGCCGGTGCCGCCGCGGGCGGTGCTGCGGGTAATGCACTGTCCCGTTCAGCGCGCAACGGTGTCGAGATCACCGTGCAGCTGGAGAACGGCCGCACCGTGGCCGTCGCCCAGGACGGGAGCTCTGCAGACTACCGGGTCGGTGACCGCGTTCGCGTCTCCAGTGACGGCATCACCACCCGCGTCAGCCGCTGAACGGAGCCGAAGGCCATGCGTATCCGGACGCTTCTGGCGGGCATGACCCTGGCGCTGGTCGGGTGCTCGACCACGCCATCAATGACCACCGACCAGCGCATTGCGCTGTACTTCGAACATGCAGGTCCGCCGGTGCAGTCCTTCCGCCTGACCCGGTTCGTCCGGCATACGCAGTGGACCCCACTCGGCGACCGCGCACTGGCGGTGTGGATCAGTCAGAGCCGTGGTTATCTGCTGCAGCTGCGCGGGCGCTGCACGGGACTGGCCATTGCACACACCGTCCAGATCACCAACTCGTTTGGAACGGTAAGCGCGCGATGGGACAGCGTGATCCCGCGTACGGTCAGCGTCGCGATGCCACAGTCGTGTCGCATCATGCGCATCCGCCCCCTGGACGGCACCGGCCTGCGTGACGCGCGACGGGAAATGCGGGCAACCGTGCGCTCTGATCGCGCAGCCGATGTGGTCGAGGATACCGGTCCGGAGGTCAGTGATCGTCCCGGCGACTACCTGCCCTCGCAGGAGCCATGAGGCGGGCCGTCCGCCAACTGGCGGCCCGGTCCATGTCGCGCAGCCTGTTCGATGCGCGCTGGATCATGGCACCGTTCTACTTCGGACTGGTGGTCGCCCTGTTGCTGCTGCTGTGGGTGTTCGTGCGCGAGCTATACGAACATCTGGTGCGGATCGCCTCGCTCGGCCCGGTAGACGCCGTGCTGCTGGCCCTGGCACTGATCGACCTGTCATTGATCGCGAACCTGTTGTTGATCGTGATCCTGGCGGGCTACGAGAACTTCGTGGCCCGCATCGAATCCGGCCACGAACGGCGCCCGGCCTGGATGGGCACGGTGGACTTCAGCGGCATGAAGATGAAGCTGATGGGCTCGATCACCGCCATTTCGGCGATTGCGCTGCTGCGCATCTTCATGAAGCTCGAGGAAGGCAAGGCGGTGGACCCGGAGGTGCTGCGCTGGATGGCGATCCTGCACTGCGTGCTGCTGCTGTCCGCGGTGGTGCTGTCTGTGACCGACCGTCTGGCGCGCCTGCCCGGCACGCACCGCGACGCACCCACTCAGCCACCGCCCCCGGTCTGATCCCGCTGCGCGCGCCGCCGCGCATCCAGCTGCTGCTGCAGCCGCGTGACTTCGCCCGCATCCATGTCTTCCAGACCCAGCACGGCCTGCCAGCCCAGCACATAGTGGGCGGGTGCGAACACGTGTCCGTACCCCATCGGCGTGCGGTCCGCGAGCAGCATGTCCAGCGCCAGCTGCAGCATGGTCACCAGCGGATACCAGCGCACGGCAGGCGCAACGTCCGGGGCCCGCGGAGCATTCATCCATTCTGGCTCGCGCCACGCGTCCTGGGCCCTGAAGAAGGTGATCGCATCGCTTCCATACTGCAGGTACACCACCCGCATGCGCCCCCAGGGGGCAGCGGCCGGCACCGCGCTGCCGTTCTGGTTCATGAAGCGCACGCTGCGGCTGTCACGGAACACCGGCCGCCATTCCGGCGAGCCGGTCGCACGGCTGTCGGTCACCTGCCGCCAGTAACGCGTGGCAAACGGGGGACCGCTCCACAGCGCGCCGTGGATCGGCGTATCGATCATGTCGAACAGATTCACCGAGCGCTCGGAGTTCATGGCCCCCAGGCTCAGCCCATGCACGTACAGGCGCGGCCGCTGCTGCTCCGGCAGGGTCCGCCAGTACCCGTAGATCTCCGCGAACAGCGCCTGCGCGCTCTCCTGCCCGTACTCCGGCTCCACCAGCAGCGACAGCGGGCTGGACAGATACGAGTACTGCACCGCCACGCTGGCCACGTCACCGCGCAGCAGAACCTCCAGGCTGTCCACCGCCGCCGGGTCGACCCAGCCGGTGCCGGTCGGGGTGATCACCACCAGCGTGCCGCGCTGGAAGCCGCCCTGCCGCTGCAGCTCACGC
>NZ_RHPP01000156.1 GCF_003935715.1 Stenotrophomonas sp. 278
CAGCCAGCACGCGCGCCCGCGGCACACGAACGCCGGTCAGTGCGCGCAGCGGTGACCACAGGTCGCAGGTCACCCGGCCGTCCCAGACCAGCGCCCACAACGCCGCGTGCAGATCTTCCGCTGGCGGCATCGGTCCGCCGGTCCAACGCACCTGTACCTGCTGCGCGAGCTGGCGCACGAACCATGCGCCGCCCTCGGCCAATACCTCCAGCAGTACCGACTGCAGCGGTGACAACGGTTGGGCTGAAAGCAGCGGCAGCGTTTCGGCCGCGATCTCCTGCAGGTGCAGTGACACCAGGCCGTCGTCCTCGCCGAGCCGACCGTGGCCCGCCCACACCACCGTACCGGTGGCCAGCAGTTCGTCCAGCAGCGCGGGGACGTAGTCGCGCACGCGCACGGGCAGCACCTGCTGCTCCCAGGCCGACACCGGCAACGGCACGCCTGCCAGCTGCTCGATCACTCGTGCCACGCCCTCAAGACCCTCCAGCCCACCGGCAGACGTGCCCGTAACGCCATGACGCTCAAGCAGCAGCCGCACATAGGCATCGGCGGGCACAGGGCGGGTTGCATCCCGCGCCGCCTGCAGCGAGCGCAGCCGCAATCGTCTGAACACGTCATCGGCCACCCAGGTATGTTCGGCCACCTTGAGCACCCTGCCCTGACCGGCCATCTGCTGCAGCGCCGCCTCGACCACGGCCACTCCCAGGCCGAACGGTGCCGCCGCCTCCTGTGTGGTGAACGGTGGATGGGTACGGGCGAAGCGTATCAACAGCTCTCCCAGGGGATCCGCCGTTCGCTTCAGAAATGCAGCTGGAATCCGCGCGGGCAGGGCCACGCCCAGCGCGTCGCGCAGCCGCGCTGCGTCTTCGATTGCCGCCCACTGCGTGTGGCCCGCCAGCGAGACGCGGATCGCCCGCTGCTGGCGTTGGAGCTCGGCCAGCGCTGCAGACGCATCACCCTCGCCTACGCGCGCCACAACCGCATCCAAGGTCATCGGACCCAGCTCGCGCAGCAGATCGGCCACGCCTTCCACCTGCCTCACCCTGCGCTCCGGAACAAGCCGCTGCAGCGACGCACCGACCTCGTCCACCACCTGCGGGTCAAGCAGCTCGCCCAGTGCCACTTCCCCCAGCAGATCGCCCAGCAGGCCACTGTCGAGCGACAGGATCGAGGCACGGCGCTCGGCCTGCGGCACGTCGCTGGCGTACAGGAACTCGGCCACGTAGCCGAACAGCAGGTCGGCAGCGAAGGGCGACGGCACCTCGGTCTGCACATCCACCAGCTGCACCGCGCCACTGCCGATGCGCTGCATCAACTTGTCGAGGGCGTCGAGGTCGTACACGTCCTGAAGGCATTCGCGCGCCGCCTCGACCACGATCGGAAAGTCGGGATGCTGCTGCGCCACGGCCAGCAGCTGGCCGGCACGCAGCCGCTGCTGCCAGAGTGGCGAGCGCTTGCCCGGCTGGCGGCGCGGCAGCAGCAGCGCGCGCGAAGCGCATTCGCGGAAGCGCGCGGCGAACAGTGCGGAACTGTCCACGGCCTGGATCACCGCACGGCGCAGACGCTCCGGCTCGAACACGAACAGCTCCGCACCGGGCACGCGACCGGTGGTATCTGGGATGCGCGCGACGATGCCGTCATCGCTGGAGACCACGTTCGGGTCCACCTGCCACTGCGCGCGCAGGCGCTCGGCAAGCGCCAGGGCCCAGGGATCGTGGACACGGCGACCGTACGGCGAATGCAGCATCAGCCGCCAGTCGCCACTCTCGTCGCGGCAGCGCTCGACCACCAGTTGACGGTCAGTGGGCAGCACGCCCGTGGCAGCGTGTTGTTCCTGCACGAGTGCCAGCAGATTGGCGATGGCGTTGTCTTGCAGACCGCAATGCCGCAGACGCTCGCGCAGGGCTGCCGGTAGCGCATCCACGCTCGCGGTGTCAGCTGCGGCATCCAACGCACCAAGCAGCTCGCCAAGTGCCTGTCCCAGCTCCGCCGGTCGCCCCACGCCTTCGCCGCGCCAGAACGGCAGGCGCGCCGAACGCCCCGGCGCGGGACTGACGATGACCTGATCATGAGTGATCTGGTCAATCCGCCACGAGGTCGCGCCGAGCGTGATCACATCATTGACCCGCGATTCGTGGACCATCTCCTCGTCCAGCTCGCCGACCCGTCGCGAACCTGCGCGCTCCATGCCTTCGGGCAGCAATACGCTGTACAGCCCCCGGTCCGGAATGGTGCCGCCGCTGGTCAACGCCAACTGTCGCGCGCCCGGCCGGGCCGTCAGCAGGCCGGTCTCGCGGTTCCAGACCAGGCGCGGACGGAAGCTGGCGAAGTCATCCGATGAGTAGCGCCCGGCCAGCATGTCCAGGGTCGAATCAAAGGCACTGCGTGGCAGCGTACGATACGGGGCCGCACGACGCACGCGCGCATACCAGTCGTCCACGTGCAACGGCTCCATCGCCACTGCGGCAACGGTCTGCTGCGCCAGCACGTCCAAAGGATTAAGCGGTGGCTCCAGCGCCTCGATGCGCCCTGCCAGCATGCTGTCCACCACCACGGCGGCATCGACCAGATCACGGCGTGTACGCGGATACACCCGCCCACTCGACAGCCCACCCACCTGATGCCCCGCGCGACCCACGCGCTGCAGCGCGCTGGCCACCGACAGCGGAGCCGCCACCTGGATCACCAGGTCAACCTCGCCCATGTCGATGCCCAGCTCCAGGCTGGAGGTGGCCACCACGCAACGCAGCGCACCGTCCTTCAGCGCCTGCTCGATCTGCGCCCGCTGCTCCTTCGACACCGAGCCATGATGCGACCGCGCGATCAGCTCACCCGCGTTCTCAACGCGCCCGGAGGTACTACCGGTAAACGAACCCAGCACTTCTGGGGGTAGAGCCGGGTCTTGCCCGGCTGCGAGTCCCCCGACCCGCTCCGCATACAACGCATTCAACCGCGCGGTAAGCCGTTCCGCGACCCCACGCGAATTGGCGAACACAATGGTCGAACGCCGCTGCAGCACCTCATCCAGAATGCTGGCCTCCACATGCGGCCAGATCGACCCGGCACGTGCGCCGGCAGCGTCGCCTGCGTGCGTGGGAATATCGGCCATGTCCTCCACCGGCACCACGATTTTCATGTCCAGGTGACGCGGCGACGGCGGATTGACCACGGTCACCGGGCGATCGCCGCCCAGGAACCCAGCTACAACCTCTTCCGGCCGCACCGTGGCCGATAGGCCGATCCGCTGCGCCGGGCGCTCCAGCAACGCGTCCAACCGCTCGAGGCTGAGCGCCAGGTGCGTACCGCGCTTGGTTCCCGCCACCGCGTGGATCTCGTCGATGATGATCGTATCCACCCCGCGCAGCGTCTCGCGCGCGTTGGAGGTGAGCATCAGGAACAGCGACTCCGGCGTGGTGATCAGGATGTCCGGTGGCTTCCGCACCAGTCGGGCGCGTTCGGCCGGCGTGGTGTCGCCGCTGCGGATGGCGACGCGGATGTCCACGGCGGCGTCGCCGCGCTGCTGGCGTTCGGCATGCACGCCCTGAAGTGGACGCTGCAGATTCCGCTGCACATCCGCTGCCAACGCCTTGATCGGCGAGATGTAAAGCACCCGTGTGGTGATCGTGTTATTCCCCGCGGCACCTCGCGGCTCCCGTCGTGCTGCGTCCTTTTCCGCGAACAGGCGGTCAATAGCGTGCAGAAACGCTGCCAGCGTCTTGCCGGATCCGGTCGGCGCGATTACCAGCGTGTGCTGCCGTTGCCCGATGGCGGCCCATGCCGCCTCCTGCACCGGGGTGGCCGACGGGAACGTGGCATGGAACCAGGCAAGGATGGCGGGACTGAAGTCGGGCATGCATTCGACTGTAGCAGGCCGTTCGTGAGGCATGATGGAAGGATCGTCGCGCCTGAATCCGCCCCATGTCCGCTAGGGGGTATACCGCATGGCCACGTCACAGCGCTGGTAGCGCGCACCATAGGTCGCCATGATCTCCGCGTCGTGGCGGAAACCGGCCTTCTCGTACAAATGGATGGCAGCCGCGCACCTGGCATTGCTGAGCAGGTACAGCGGTGAAGCCTGCAGTTCCGCTGCACGCTTGATCATCGCCGCCAGCAGAAACTCTCCAGCCTTCAGGCCACGTGCGCGCTCGAGAACGCCCATCTTGGTCAGCTCGTAGCCGTTGCCGGTCGACTTCTGCAGCGCGCACGTACCGACGATGCCCAGTCCCTCGGCCTCAACGAACAGAATCACGCCACCCTTGTCGATGATGCTGCGGCGGGGATGCTGCAGCACCTCGCGATCGGTGTCCTCCAACCGGAACATGGCGTTGATCCACTCCGCATTGATGTCATGGAAGTGGTGAGCCAGCTCATCGCTGAACTCGTGGAGGGTCAGGTTGGCGGCGTTGAAGCGGGTCATGGGCATCCACGTACGCGTGAGGGGGGCGCGTGGATCAATAGTACGGCGGTGAAATCAGAAAATCCCTATTCACTTCTGCGCCGATCTACGGCATACAGGGGATCTCTCCCATGAACGCGCCATGTGCCAGATGCGCCCAACACTCCGTTCACCGATGCTGTTCTGGCTTGGAATCGGCCTGGCCGTCGCGCTATCGGGCTGCGAATCCCGGGATGAGTCGGCTGCGCCCGGACAGATTCGTCAGATCCGTAGTGATCTGGTTCCGATCGTCCGTGACCTTCCGCTTGTTGCAATGAAAGAGCCACTGGTAGTCGAGTTCGATGTCCCGCCTCCTGGCAGGAATTCTACCCATACGCTGGTTCTTGGAATCCGTGTCAGCGGGAAAAATGGCCAACCTTCTTTCGAGGCTAGGGACCACGTCATCGCGTCCAATATCAAGGCGATCGTGACACTGGAAGGCCCAACCATCGGATCTGGCAGGCAGTTCCCATTGATACGTACCGTGCAAAGTGCAACTACTGATGTTCCAAATGTTGACGTGCGAATCGGCACTGATGGCAAGACAGAGGGAACGTGGCCAGCCGATGTGGATGATACGTCTCTAGTCGAGGCGGCCTTGACGAAGCCTGGAAGCGATTATCGCTACCTCGCGTTTGCATCCGCTCGCGGCATCCCGCCCGGACGGTACCGCCTGACTATCATGCTGACGCACACTGACACCGACGTTTCCCACGTCGCGTCAGAGCTGGTCGTGGCGTATTCCCACAAACCGAAATGAGATGGAGCCATGACCGAGCGATATACGGTGACCATGTTTGTTGCCGCACCGGGCACACCACTTAAGTCAGGCGGCACCAGCTCAGCAGGACATGTTTACTACGTAGTTTCAGATGGAGAGAAAAAGACCAGCTACGGTTTTGCTCCGTCAGAGCACGGCGCATCTTCAGGTCCAGGAAAAGTGTACCTGGAAGATTTGGATAATTATCTAAACCCTCTCTATCAGAGAAAGCTGGAAATCACCGAGTCTCAATTCAATAAGCTCAAAGAGTTTGGAGAGAACCCAGAGAAGCATGGTTTCAGCATGGAGTACCGAGGTGCCACCAACAGCTGCATCGACTTCATGTGGGGCGGCTTGAATCACGCCGGTATCCATCGCAACAACCTGCTGAAGAGACCGGACACGGATTTCGAGGGCACGCTGAAGCCGCTGGACAACATCAAGCACATCAAAAGCATCCCTGCGCCGGTGCCCGGAAGCCCGGAGAACACCGAGAAGGATGGCACCATGCCCAAGCGCACGATGCTGCAGTATCTGATCAGCGAGGAGACGCTTCCGGAAGGCCAGCGGAGCATGTTGAACGCCATCCGTGATCAGGTGGCCGGGATCGACCAGAAGCATGGCCGGGTCTACGACCCGACCAGCGAACGGATTTCCGTCGGCCTGCTGGCATCGGCCAGGGAACAAGGCATGGAACGTGTCGATCATGTCGTCCTTGGCAATGCGCCAACCGATGGGTCCGCTCAACGCATGTTTGCCGTCCAGGGGGCGCTGAACGATCCCTCTCATTGCCGCGCCTCGGTCTCGATCAATGAAGCGGTGCAGACACCTGTTGACCGCTCCTTCGAGCGCCTGCAGGCAGCCGAACAGGCACATCAGCAACGCGAGGCGCTCGCCATGAGTGATCCGCACCAGGCGCAGAGCCCATCCGGCATGCGAATGGGCTGACGCCGGGAACCGGGCTGACTCAGCCCGCTGCGGCGACCTCGGTCGCAAATCCCCGGTACGACCGCAGCGACCGCCCCAGCAACTGTATCAACCGCTCCCGCTCCACGTCGCCCGCTGTCGGCAGCATGCCGTCGCTGATGAAGCGTTCAGCCATCTGCCGCATGTCATAAGCTATCCACGGCGGAAGGAATTTGCGCGGGCTGTGTCGGAAGCGCCGTATCAGTGAAATCAGAGAATCCCTATTCACTTCTGTGTCGATCTACGGCATACAGGGAAACCTCTCTCATGAACACGGCAAGTTCCAGATGCGCCCAACACTCCGTTCACCGATGCTGTTCTGGCTTGGAATCGGCCTGGCCGTCGCGCTATCGGGCTGCGAATCCCGGGATGAGTCGGCTGCGCCCGGACAGATTCGTCAGATCCGCAGCGATCTGGTTCCGGTCGTCCGTGAGCTTCCGCTTGTCCCCATGACAGAGCCACTGGTGGTCGAGTTCGATGTTCTCCCGCCTGGAAGGAACTCGTCGAGGGATATGATGATTGGCCTTCGCGTGACCGCTGCCGATTCCGTTGATTCGGCTTCAGCATCAGACAAAATCCGCAGATCAGGCCTTCGAGCGACCGTAAAATTGATACGTCTCGACGCCCGTTCGAACATCGCTGTACCGCTAGAGCGGTTCGAAACGCGTGGCTTTGATCCTTCCAGAACAGTTCGTGTTGGTGCCGACGGCGAGGTTCCTGGGGTGTGGATTTCAAACGTTGATGATACTTCCATGGAGGAAGCTGGCTTGTCCGCGCGAGGCAGCGACTACAGGTACTTGGCGTTTGCGTCCGCGCCAACGATCTCCCCGGGCCGCTATCAGCTGAGTCTGACACTGCATCAACGAACCGGGACGGCACATAAGTTGATCCCGGATCTCGTGGTTGCCTATCACCGCAGAGCCAAGTAGAGATACCCCATGACCAGCAAATATACCGTGACCATTTACGTCGCCGCGCCAGGGACGCCGATGAAAGGTGGTGCTACATCGGCGGCGGGGCACGTCTACTACGTGGTGGCCGAAGGGGAAGAGAAGAAGAGTTTTGGATTCGCACCTTCCGAGCATGGAGTAGCCAAAGGGCCCGGCAAGGTGTACGGGAACGATGAAGAGCAGTATTTGAGCCCTGTTTACCATCGCCGTCTGGAACTCACCAAACCTCAGTATGAGAAGCTCGTTGAGTTTGGAGAAAATCCACAGAAGCACGGCTTCGACACACGCTACCACGGTGCCACCAACAGCTGCATCGACTTCATGTGGGGCGGCTTGAATCACGCCGGTATCTATCGCAACAACCTGCTGAAGAGACCGGACACGGATTACGAGGGCACGCTGAAGCCGCTGGACAACATCAAGCCGATCAAGAGCATCCCTGCGCCAGTGCCCGGAAGCCCACTAAATACCGAGCACGAGGGCATCATGCCCAAGCGCACGATCCTGCAGTATCTGATCAGCGAGGAGACGCTTCCGGAAGGCCAGCGGAACATGTTGAACGCCATCCGCGATCAGGTGGCCGAGATCGACCAGAAGCATGGCCGGGTCTACGACCCGACCAGCGAACGGATTTCCGTCGGCCTGCTGGCATCGGCCAGCCGTTGAACGCTCCTTCGAGCGTCTGCAGGCAGCCGAACAGGTACATCAGCAACGCGAGGCGCTCGCCATGAGTGATCCGCATCAGGCGCAGAGCCCATCCGGCATGCGAATGGGCTGACGCCGGGAACCGGGCTGACTCAGCCCGCTGCGGCGACCTCGGTCGCAAATCCCCGGTACGACCGCAGCGGCCGCCCCAGCAACTGCATCAGACGCTCCACATCGCCAGCCGCTGGCAGCATGCCGTCGGAGATGAAGCGTTCGGCCATCTGGCGCATGTCATATGCCATCCACGGCGGCATTAACTGGCGCAGGTACTGTTCGAAGCCAGCGGTATCGTCTCCGCCGTAGGCGATGGGGCGGCCGAGCACTTCACTCCAGATGCCAGCCACGTCCGTACCAGTGAGCGCTTCCGGTCCGACCAGGTTCAAGCGGGTCACGGCGCTGTCTTCCGCCGTCTGGTCGCGGTCAATCAGCTCCAGTGCGGCGATCTCGGCGATGTCTCGGGTGTCGATCATCGCCAGGCCCTTGCTGCCGATCGGCGTCGGGTACACGCCATAACCCTTCACCACGTCCTTGACCATGTGGTCGTTGTCCATGAAGTAGGCCGGACGCAGGATCGTGGCGCTGAAGCCCATCTGCTCGATCATGCGCTCCACTCCATATTTTCCGGCAAAGTGCGGCACGTTGACGTAGCGGTCGCTGTGGATCACTGACAGGTACACCACGCGCTTCACTCCGGCCTCGCGAGCTACATTGAGGGTGACCAGTGCCTGGGTGACCTCGTCGGCCGCCACGGCGTTGAGCAGGAACAGGGTGGACACGCCATGGAAGGCGGCGCGCAACGCGTCGACGTCCAGCTGATCGCCCTGGTGCAGTTCCACACCGGCGGGCAGGTTGGCGTTCGCCGGGGTGCGGACCAGCGCGCGGACCGTGGCACCGCGCTGGAGGAGGTGCTGAACGACCTGGCGGCCGACGGTGCCGGTGGCTCCGGTAACAAGAATGGTCATGAGGTGACTCCGTGGTTGGGTTGGGAGGCCTCATGGTTGTTGATCCGCCATCGGACCGATAGCCCGTATAATTGGAACACCTGTCTCACTGGCGGAACACATGGACCTGCTTGCCCTGGCTGACTTCACCCTGGTGGCCCGCCACGGCGGCTTCGGCCGCGCCGCGCGCGCCGCCGAGCGT
>NZ_RHPP01000157.1 GCF_003935715.1 Stenotrophomonas sp. 278
GCGGCACGAGCGGATGTGTTTGACTACATCGAGCGACGCCACAACCCTAGGATGCGCAGAAGGGTCGCCAAGCAGGATCAGAAGGTTGCAGCTCTTTTAGAACCGTCCGTGATATCGGGGTAGAACCCGGACGCGCCATGCGCGTCCGCCGAATCGCCCGGGCAACACGAAGACACGCGTGGCGTGTAACCCCGCTCCCCGACTGAACCAAGTTCCAGACTTCTCCTACAGGCATCGCTTTGACGGCTCAGTAGACTTGCCCAAGGCCGCACTTCATTGCTCGCGGCCCGGGCCCACAGCCACATGGGAAAGGATCACCAATGCCGCATCTCAGAATGACCTTCATCAAGAACTCAGTCATGGCCGCCTGCCTCGTACTGGGGATAGGTGCCCTATCCGCCTGCGCCTCCACGCCCAAGACGGCTGCAACCGCCGACTTCAGCGGAAGCTGGTACGTAAAGTGGTGCGACCGCACCAACCCCAAGCTGGACTGCGGCGGGTTTGACATCAGCGTCGTCCAGGAGGGCAACCGGCTCTGTGGCGACTTCGGGGGAGCCTTGGTCAACCTGCGTCAAATCGACGACGGCACATTGATCGGCACAGCAGTAGGCAACACGGCTGTGCTGGCGGTACAGAGCCGCCGAAATGGCGTGATTGTCCTGGTCCGTGCCGAATTGCTGGGCGACAGGTTGAAGTGGAAGGTTGTGGACGATATCAGGAGAGCTGAGAACAACGATATCGAAGTCATCGCTTTGGATAGTGAACTCCGGCGTGCCCCGCCACCAGCGAACCGAGGGCCAAACTCCACCGAAACGCGCAAGTGCCGCTAGATCACGTAAGATTGTAAGGAAGACAACATGGAGTATAGAGAACTCACCCAAGCTGATTACGAGCGCAAGCTAAGGCTTGTGATCGTTGGCGCGGAAGGCCTTCATTCCCGGGTACAGGATATTGGCGATGAAAAGGCGACCATTGGCTGGGGGCTCACGCTGAACCGCAATAACAATGTCAGAATCTGGCGCGACTCCGGTCTCGACCTGAGTGAAGAACAATGGCAGCTTCTTGCACGCATCGACGCCGCTCCAGTCCGTGAGAAGACCGGCCTTGGACTGGGCTTTACCCGGCAAGTCAGCGCTGAAGATTCAGACAGTCTTCTAAGAGCATCGTTGGCGGAATACGAAGTGCCAGCCAACAGTGTGAATATGCCGCTGTCTGACGAGCGGATCGCAGTGGTTTCGCTTGCATACAATCGGGGACCTGGCAACCTGACTGGAACCGCGAGCGGAACCATGCCCGAGCATCCGGTGATGGAAGCCATACGCCAAGGTGACCGCGCTGAAGCTTGGTACCAGATCAGATACAACTGCTGGGGAAGTGACAAGCCCGATGAGCAGTACCCGCATCCTCTTTCCAATGAAGGCGGCCTACGGAAAAGGCGCTTCGCAGAGGCGCAGGTGTTTGGCCTTTATGACGACAGCGAGAACATCACTCCGGCCGAGGCCCGAGCTGTCTACCGCACACTTGAATTGCATCGCGACGATATTGAGCGCGTCGAGCTCCAGTTCGGCGAGACCCTTGACGGCACGCAAGCTTCGCGCAATCGCGTAGTGCAAGCCAACAGGGACTATCCCGAGCTCGTGGCCGAGTATGGTCGCGTACCATCAGTAGCAGTTGCCTTCGCACCGGCTCGTGATGCGCTAATGGAAGACCTGCGCGCCCAGCACCCGACATTGGCAGAACGACTGCGGAACGACAGCTTCCCCCCAGGTGCCATCTTCCTCGACCCAAATCGTAGCCTTCGCGACAGCGACGACATCCAGCAGATCTACCTTGGCAATACTCGCCCACACATTGCACTTCGCCGAGAACACAGCAACTCAACCGGCGAAGAGGTGAGTGAAGAACATCAGGCGACACTGGATTCCCGTCGAATGCGCGGCAACCAGGAAGTCTCCCGGAACGACCTTCTGATTGGCGACGGCGGAAACGACGTTATACGTGGTCACCAGGGCGATGACGTCCTGATAGGCGGCCAAGGTCGCGACCGCCTTGAAGGTGGCGCAGGCCACGACACGTATGTGGTGGGCGGAGGTGACACAATTCGGGACATGGATGGGCGCGGAGAACTGCACTGGGGCGGACAGCGGCTCACCGGAGGTGTGCGTTCGGAAACCGACCCCGCAGGTACGTACCGCAGCGAGGACGGGCGCTTTTCTTATCGATTGGTCGAGGGCAATCTCACCATCACTGACACGCAGGCTACGGAAGCCGCAGATCGCCAGCCCACCTTGGTTGAGAATTTCCAGAATGGACAACTGGGCATAACCCTTGCGGACGGTCGCAGGGCCGAGCTTGATTCCCCCTCTTATCTACGCGACCCGATGTATCAGCAGATCCAGCGAGGTGTCGCAGGACTCGACGCTCAGCACGGGCGTAGCTACGACGCCACCAGTGAGCGCATGACCACCAGCCTGCTTGCACTCGCAAAGGAACAGGGACTGCACTCGGTTGATCACGTAATGCTGAGTGGGCCAACAACGGACAAACCGGCCGGGAGCAATGTATTTCTGGTGCAAGGTGACCCGTCGAACCCGGGCCATTCTCGCGCCGCCATGCCGACGGCAGTGGCCGCCCAGACCCCCATTGAGGAGTCTGTCTGCAGGATCGAAGCAGCCGAGCAGACGCGCGTCGCCAAGCAAGATCAGCAGTCGCAGCTCGAGCAACATCAATCGTCGCCACTCCGGATGGGGTGACGCTTTGCGTGCCATGCGCCCTCATGGCACGGCCAGCACCGCGATGACGTAGAGCCGGGCTTGCCCGGCTGAACCACCGACCATCTCTCCGTAGGGACGCGCCATGCGCGTCCCTCGGTTCGCCCGGCACCGCGATGACACGCATGGCGTGTCACTACGCCACCATCGACAACACCCAAGTCACCACACACACATACCCCAACAGCCCCAAACTGGCTGCCAACGTAGACCGCAGAATCGCCGACTCCTGCCCCACCAGCTTCACCGCCGCGGCCGCAATGGCAATCGACTGCGGCGACACCAGCTTCGCCATCACCCCGCCCGCCGTATTCGCGGCCACCAGCAACGCCGGTGCCACCCCGATCTGTTCCGCCGTCACCGCCTGCAGATGCGCGAACAAGGTGTTGCTGTTCACCACCGACCCGGTAATGAACACCCCCATCCAGCCGATCACCGGCGACAGCACCGGGAACACCCCACCGGTTTCCGCCAGCGCCAGCCCGATCGTGGAAGACGCCCCGGAATAATTGGTGATGTACGCCACCGCCATCACCAGCGCCACCGTGGCCAAGGGCTTCCACATTTCCCGACCCGCCTGCGCCAACTCCTGCCCAGCCGACCGCAGCCCCAGCTTCGGCGATAACAACGCCGTCAGCAGCGCGGCGATCAGGATGGCTGTACCCGCAGCGCCCAGCCAGCCCACATTCCATACCGCCGGCAGCGTATGCGCTTCGGCCACCAGCGGCGGCAGCTCCTGCACCCGTTGGTGCAGCAAGCCAATAGGCAGATGCAGCACGGTGCCGGCCAGCGCCCCACCGGCCGCGAATAACCCTTTGAACGCCGGCAGACTCCACACCAGAATGGTGGCGGTCAGCAGATAGAACGGCGACCACGCCAGCAGCACCTCTTTCAGCGACCAGCGTTGGGCCGACACCGGCGGCGCTTCCGCTTCGCGGTATATCCGCTTCGGCTGCCAGAACTGCATGAACCCCGCCAGCGCCGCCATGCCGGCCAGCGGGCCGACGATGTCGACCAGCTCCGGGCCCAACAGCAGCAACACCGCCGTCTGCACGCCACTGAACACCAGGCCCACCACCAGCAGCACCGGCCAGGTCTCACGCACGCCGCGCCAGCCGTCCAGCAGCATCACCAGCGCCGCCGGCAGCAGCGCCGCGCACACCTGCACCAGCGGCACCAGCTTCCACGACATCTCCTGCAGCGGCACCCCACCCTGCTCCGCTCCCACCAGTACCGGAATGCCGATGGCCCCATACGCCCCGGCCGCCCCGTTGGCGATCAGGCACAGCATGGCCGCCTTGAGCGGTCGGAAGCCCAGTTCCACCAGCAACGCCGCGCAGATGGCGATGGGCACGCCGAAGCCAGCCGCGCCTTCCAGAAAACCGCCGAAGCAGAACGCGATCAGCAGCACCTGGATGCGCTGGTCATCGGAAATGGTGGCGATGCTGCCGCGAATGACTTCGAACTTGCCGCTGCGGATAGCCAATTTGTACAGCCATACCGCCATCAGCACGATGAAGCTGATCGGGAAGATGCCGTTGGCGATGCCCAGCAGAGCTGCGCCGGTGATTTCGCCCACGGGCATGCCGAAGCCGAACCAGGAGACGGCGATGGAGACGGCTACGGCGAGGAGTGCGGCGGTCAGGCCTTTGAGGCGCAGGACGGTCAGGGCCAGCAGGAAGACCAGGACCGGGAGTGCGCCCATCAGGGCGGATAGGTAGGTGTTGCCCAGGGGGTCGTAGTTCTGTTGCCACATGGGTGGGGGTTCCGTGCGGTTTTGGGGGTGCAGAACGGTGAGAAAGTGCAGCCACGCAGGGCGTGGCTCTACGCGACCTTGTTTTTACAGGGGCGGCCTTCTGCGAAGTCCGTTAGGTTGCCCAGGGTGATGGCGGAGATTTCCTGCAGCGCTTCGGCGGTGAAGAAGCCTTGGTGGCCGGTGACCAGTACGTTGGGGAACGTCATCAGGCGCTGGAACACGTCGTCGTCGATGATCTCGCCCGACAGGTCCTGGAAGAACAGCGCACTTTCCTGCTCGTACACATCAATGGCCAGATGGCCCAGGTGCCGCGACTTGAGGGCGCGGATCACCGCGTCGGTGTTCACCAGCCCACCGCGTGAGGTGTTCACCAGCATGGCACCGGGCTTCATCAGAGCCAGCGAGTCCTCGTTGATGAGGTGATGGGTGTCCGGGGTGAGCGGGCAATGCAGGGACACGATGTCCGAGCGGGCCAGCAGTTCGGCCAGCGCGACCATTTCGCCGATGCCGTCGAAGGCGGCACTGGGGTACGGGTCGTAGCCGAGCACCGTGCAGCCCATCCCCTTGAGAATACGCGCCGTGGCCAGCCCGATCTTGCCGGTGCCGACGATGCCGGCGGTGCGGCCATACAGGGTGCGCCCAAGCAGGCCATCCAGCATGAAGTTGCCTTCGCGCACCCGGTTGTAGGCACGGTGGGTCTGGCGGTTGAGGGTCATGATCAGCGCCAGCGCGTGCTCGGCAACTGCTTCGGGGGAATAAGCCGGCACACGGGCCACGAACAAGCCCAGCCGCTCAGCCGCGGCCAGATCCACGTTGTTGAAGCCCGCGCAGCGCAGCAGCACCGCGCGGATGCCCTGCCCGTGCAGTGCCTCCAGCACCGGGGCATCCAACCGGTCGTTGACGAACACGCAGACCGCTTCGCTGCCTTGGGCCAGCGTGGAAGTAGTGAGGTCCAGGCCTACGTCGAAGTAAGCGAACTCGTACTTGCCTTCACTACCAGCATGCTGGTTGGCGGCTTCCAGAAAATGACGGTCGTAGGGGCGAGCGCTGAAAACGGCGGTCTTCATGGGGGGCCTCTGGGGGAGCAGTTCAACAGTAACCCAGATGGTAGGGGCCGTTCCTCAGTAAATGATGTCAAACCGTGACCGGGGGCACGTTCAGGCGCGCGACGATAGTCGCACGCGGTATGGAACTGGACTAGCACCCCATGCTGCAACAGGACGAGGGGGGTAAGGTGTGGGTAGCGGCAGCATCGCAGAAGAGCAGATATCTGACGCTCCGGCAGCAAAATCCCTACAGCCCTTCGATGGGACTGTAGTCCATCCTTATAGCTAGACTTGTACGCAAAAGAAGTAGGCATAGGAGAAGGCATGTCCACAGAAAGTCCTTCGCGCAGGAAAGCGACGAGCGCTATCACAAGTGTGATCCGTCACATGCCAGCGCTGCTGCTCAGCGCAGCGACATTGGCCTGCGCGCACACGCCTTCCGGAACAACAACCTCACCGTCCAAGGACACCGCCACGATGAGCGCGACAGACACCAGTAGACCGCACACCCTTATTGAGTACCCGGAACTCACACCTGAGGAACTAGGGAAGCGGTTCCTGAAGTTGATCGATAGCCTGAAGTCCTCGGAGGAACTAACGACCGAGCGAATTCAAGATGTGATGCGACTGAATTTGACGAAAACGCCTGAAACGCATAGCGCATTTTTCAACATGCATCTACCGGATTCCGGGTGGTACTACAATGTTTTGTACTACGACAATCCTCGGTCGCCCAGCCGCAAGAACGCTTCCTACAACTTCATCAATCGACCGAACGAACAGAGCCACCACGATCTCGCTGCCGATATGGCCCCAGTGTGCGGCATGGATTTCAATGCCTATGTGACGGAACTTAAGGAAATGGGATTCGTGGAGCGCGAAGAATTGGCAGAATACGATTCTCCAATGCCTCCTACCAATGCGGACGGCACTATGGGAGAGCGCAGGGTGTTCCGGCGACCAGGCTATTTCTTTTCTCGCGGCAACATCAGCGTAATGATTCGCGAGCGAAGCGAAGCACTGCTCAGCGAGCACCCAGAAACCGAATCGGCAGATAGAAAAATGAATCATATCTGCGTGGAATCCATCAGCGTGGGCGGGGGGGACTAGTCGATGGCCAATCCCAATGCCCAACTTCAAGCCGCCATCAGGCAGTTTGCCGCACAGCCCGGCGTTACGTCGGGCCAAGAGGCACAGTTGCGAGCCGCAATCACTCGGAACCCCGACCTGCTGCAAGATCTGAATCAGGACGCGGCCAACGGCCAACTCAAGGGCTTCGCTTTGCCCCACGCGGGATCTTCTCCAAATTTGGCCGGGACCTACGACATGGCCTCAGGCGTGGTCACGCTGCCAACCACCAGCCTCCAGACGACAGGAACGGTACCTAGTCCCGATCTCACCGCCACCCTACGGTTGCAGAGCATGTCGCTGCGTTTCGCCCACAGTAGCTATGTAGACGCCGCCAACGTCACCCAACCAGTGACGCAAGACATGGTGACCAACCTGCAATCGACTATCAATGGTTCGCCAGTATTGGCCGCCGAGATCAAGCGTGCCGTCACCCCGCCTGGACCTGACCAAGTAGCGACCTTGCAGCACTTCGCCTCACTAAGTGGCACGGTGGCGGGCGGCACCTATAATCCGTCTAACCAGACCATGAGCTTGCCACCAGGCAGCTTGGCTGTTCCTCCCGCCAGATTCGGTTCGGCAGACCTCACCTTCGTACTCGGGCATGAAATTCAGCATGGATTCAATGCGGCCGGCGCGAAAGCCGCAATGGTCAATGCATACGGTGAGGCCAAGCGGATCGCACAAGACAACAACCCCATAAACGACTACACAGTTCCTATAGGCAACATGATCCAAGCGGGCCGAGAGGACGAAGCCAAGGCGCAGATCGCGGGTTGGAATGCCCTACTCAGCCGCGAGCAACAAAGTAACCCAAACGTAAATCTCACCGACATGATGGCGTTGGCAACCAACCCTGTTCACCAAGACCGGACTTCGCGAGTTCTCGATTTTGTTCAACTAAGCAGCACGACTCCCGGGCAGAGCGAAGCCCGCCCCGGCCTGACCTTCAACTCCGACAACAGCATGTCGATGACTCCTGCGAACGTAGCGCAAATGGGTCGGAACTATTTTGATAAGCCGCCAACAGGCACCCCAGGGCACACACGACAGCAGACCACAGGCATCGGGCACCACGGAGATTCCGACTATCCCAACTACTACCGCGCGAATGCGGTGACCAATATCATCACCGTCGACCGTGCCTATGCGCACCCGGTCAACGGCGTCCCGCCGCAGATGCAGATCAACATGGGACAACTTCGGTTACGTGAAGACCTGATGGAGCGCAATGGAATTACCATCACCGCCCGTACGAACACACCCCAGCCCTATCTAGACACCAGTACGAGTCCACCGAGAGCCGGGCTATTCCAGCACACGGCCACAACGCACCAGCACGTCAATCCTGCTTTCTCCGATCCTCTTCAAGAGCAAGAGCGCCGTGAACGGAAGATCAAGGAAGAGGCAGACCGCCACCGCGACACGCGAAATGCGGATAAACCAGACATGCGTGAGAGCGATGACGCGCAGGCTGAGCCATCATCTTCGCTGGGTAGTCCGCATCGAGACCGTGCCTATGCCGCACTGAAAGCTGGCGACAGCGACGAAGTCGGTCGGATAGCCGCAGAGTTCGTACAGTCGCCGAGAGGTCAGGAACTGATCGAACGCGGCAATCAACTGCTTGCGCAACAGCAGGCGCAAGAGTTGCAGAATCTTCTTGAACAAAACGGACAGCTTGAGCAGCAGCGGGAATCGGAACGGCAGCGTACGCTGCAGCGTTAAGCCACACACGGACGTCGCTGCACCATCATCACTAATCCGGAGCGAACGATGCAAGACAAGGACCAGGACGACATCCGGCAGGCGTTGGAAGGTCTATTCGACGCGCTGCTAACTCTCAGGGCGGAGGTGGATCAGCGAGACCGCGGCATGCGCTCAAACTTCGACAAGAAGATGGCTGCGGTGCAGAACCAGTTGACGCAGACCGAGCGCAAGCTAGAAGCCATCGCAGACGGCGCAGGCACCAAGATTGAGCGCCACGCACGGGAGGCAGTGCTACCGGTTGCTGCGGAGTATGGCCGTTCGATCGAATCGTTCTCGGGCAAGCTGGGAAGAATCGAGAAGACGGTGTGGATTTGGGGAGGAGCAGCCGCTGCCATCTTGGCACTGACGCTTGCCGGCCTGTGGTGGACACTGACCGGATACAAGCGCGATTTGGATGCCGCAAAAGAAGGGACTGTCAGGAATTTTGTGTTCGGGCATAACATGTTGAAAAGGATCATGTATGCCACCCAAGAAGAAGACCGCCA
>NZ_RHPP01000158.1 GCF_003935715.1 Stenotrophomonas sp. 278
GCACCCACTGGCGCAGCAGCCGTGCCCGGCGTTCGCGTGGCTGCCGCAGCAGCCGGCTGCAGTCGAGCACGCCGGGCGAGACCACGCATCGGCGCAACGCCTCATGGTCGGCTGCATCGAGCAGTCGTTGCGATTGGCCCGCGAGGTCGGCGCTGCGCGCGAAACTGGCATCCACCTGGGGCCAGCGCTGGGCCAGCAGCGGCATCACGTGCAGGCGCAGGAAGTTGCGATCTGCCGCGTCGCTGCTGTTGCTGGGGTCTTCGATCCAGCGCAGCGCGTGCGCGAGCGCATACGTACGCAGGTCGTCACGCGGCACCTGCAGCAACGGCCGCCACAGCGAGCCGGCGGCAAACGGCGCATGCGTTCGCATCGCGGCCAGGCCATCCACACCCGAGCCGCGAAGCGCGCGGAGAAGGAAGGTTTCGGCCTGGTCGTCGCGGTGATGGGCCAACGCCAGATGTTCGTGTTCACGCAGCACCCGGCCGAATGCCTCGCGGCGTGCAGAGCGGGCTGCGGCCTCCAGACCCTGGCCACTGTCGTGCGGTACGTGCACCCGGACAACGCTCAAGGGCAGTCCCCACGTGGCGCAGACGGCTTCGCAGTGCTCCGCCCAGGCATCGGCCCCGTCCTGCAGGCCATGGTGCACGTGCACCGCGCGCAGACCGGCAGCGCGCTGCACCGGCGACTGCGCCAGCCAGTGCAGCAGCACGGTGGAATCCAGGCCACCACTGAAGCCCACCAGCACCGGGGTCGGCAGATCAGGTGGCGGGGGCAGGGGGGCGGTCATCAGCGCAGTATCGGCGGTCTTGTCGACCGCCGCCATCAGAGAACATGCATTCACGTCGAACGCATCGCCACGCCACGCGTGGCGATGCGCGGCGCATCAATCGGCTTTGCGTTCGAACGCCTTGCCGTTGGGCAGCTCCACCGGCACGCCCTGGGTGTCGCAGGTGCCGGCGTCGCACAGGCGCTGGCGCAGGCGCGGGGTGGCCTGCACGATCATGTGGTAGATCGTGTTCTGCTCCAGCGTGCCGCGGATGGCCTGGCTGCCCGGGCCGCGTGCCCAGATGCCCACGTCTTCGCCACCGTGGCTCTCGCTCTTCATCGGCACCAGCGCTTCCTGCATGTAATCCGGATGCTCGGTGTCGACGTGGGTGAGGTCGGGACGGCCGTTGACCGGGTCGAAGCTGCTTGGGCCGTGCGGGTAGGTCTTGGGACCGGCCGGCTGCTGGTTGGTCTGGCCAGTGAAGCCCGGACCGTTGGCATAGCTCAGGGTGGTGTAGGGCAGGCCGGTGCCGTCACGGGCCAGGTCCAGCGCACCCGCGCCGTCTTCGCCGCCCTTGTCCTTCACCTTGCCCAGAATCGGATTGCCACGGGCCGGATAGCCGACGAAGTTCAGCGTGTGCGAATGGTCGGCGGTGACGATGATCAGGGTGTCCTGGTCGGAGGTGGCTTCCACCGCCGCGCGCACCGCGTCGGACATCGCCACCGTATCACTGAGCGCGCGATAGGCATTGCCGCTGTGGTTGGCGTGGTCAATGCGCGCGCCTTCCACCATCAGCACATAGCCTTCGCTGTGCCGGGACAGGTTGGCGATCGCCGCACGGGTCAGGTCGGCCAGGCTCGGTTCGCCGGACGGATCATCCTTGCGTTCGATGTCGTAGCGCATGTGGTCCGGTTCAAACAGACCCAACAGGGCCGGCGCATTGGCCGCAGCCTTCAGCTGCTCGGCATTCCAGACGTACGCACCCTGCGGGTGGGCCTGCTTCCATTCGTTGACCAGGCTGCGCCCATCCAGGCGCAGGCCGACCTTGTCGTCGTACTCCGGATCGGTCTCTTCCACGGTGGTGAACTGTGCGCGACCGCCGCCCAGGGCGACCAGCGGGCCCCGTCCGTAACGCGAGGTCGACAACAGCTGCTGGGCGATGTCCTGGCAGCCGGCGGCCCGGGCTGCCTCGGTCAGGTCGGTGTCGTTCTCCCAGTTGCGCTCCGGCGAGTGCGCATAGGTCGCCGCCGGCGTGGCGTGGGTCAGGCGTGCGGTGGAGACCACGCCGGTCGCCATGCCGGCGCTGTCGGCCAGCTGCAGCCAGGTCAGCAGGCCCTTGTTCAGGCTGTCGGCGCAATCGCTGCGGGTGCCGGCGCTCACACCGATCGCACCCATGTGGGTCTTCACGCCGGTGGTGATCGCGGTCATGGTTCCGGCTGAATCCGGGGTCTGCGAGTCGGTGTTGTAGGTTTTGCTGAACGCGGTGGCCGGGAAGCGCTCCCACGACAGCAGGTTTTCTTCACCCGAGCTGCCCTTCTGCTGGCCCTCGAAGATGCGCGCGGCAGCGACCGTGGTCAGGCTCATGCCGTCGCCGAGGAACAGGATCACGTTCTTCGCCTTGCCGGCCATGGCTCCGTGGCTGGCTGCCTGTGCGGCACCATTGCGGTACCACCACTGCGGGGTTTCACCGGCCGGGTGAGCCACGGCAGGAACCTGGACCTGGACGGCAGCAGCGGCGGAAGAGGAGGGCGTGGTGCTGGCGCAGCCGGCCAGCAGGGTGACGGCCACGGCAGCGACCAGGGGCGTGAAGCGGGACATGAACGCAGTCATCTCGATGTGAAACGGGCGTTCATTATGCAGAACCCAGAAAGGCACGCCGATGACACGCTGATTCCCCCTGCAGCATCTCGTTCGCGGGGGCGGGTTCAGCTACTGTGACAGGCTGTATCACTCTCCCCTGGAATGCTCATGACGCTGGTCTCTGCGTGGCTGCGGATCCCGTTCTGGCAGCGCGTCCTCGGCGGCTTCGTGCTGGGCGCGCTGGCCGGCTGGCTGCTCGGCCCGGCCGCTGAAACCTGGTTCGGCCCGCTCGGTGACCTGTATGTCACCCTGATCAAGATGATTGCGGTGCCGCTGGTGTTCTTTGCGGTCATCAACGCGATCTCCTCGCTGCACGGTCAGAAATCCGTGGCTGCGCTGGGCGGACGTACGTTCCTGTGGTTCATCGTCACCGCCGCATTGGCGGTGTGCGTGGGGCTGGCGGTGGGCACGATCATGCAGCCCGGTACCGGCAATCTCAGTTTGAGCATGGACCACGGCTACACCCCGCGCGAGGTGCCCAGCGTGGTCAAGGTGATCATGGACGTGGTCCCCTCCAACGTGTTCTACGCCTTGAGCGGGATCGGTACCCGGGTCAACGCAGCCGGCGAGACCGTGCTTGCCGCGGGTCGGGGTTCGATCCTGCCGGTGATCTTCTTCGCGGGTCTGATCGGGTTTGCCATGGTCAAGCTCGGCGACAAGGTCGCCGAGGCGCGAAAGCTGACCGGGCAGATGAGCGAGATCATGATCCAGATCACGCGCTTCGTGCTCGAGGTGACCCCGCTGGGCACCTTCGGCCTGATCGCCGGGCTGGTGGGCAGTTACGGTTTCGAGAAGCTGCTGCCGCTGGGCAATTTCGTGCTGGCGCTGTACATCGCCTGCGCGCTGCATATCGTGGTCGTCTACGGCAGCCTGCTGCTGGCGCATGGGCTCAATCCGCTGAAGTTCTTCCGCGGCGCTTCGCCCGGCATGCAGGTCGCGTTTGTCAGTTCCTCCAGCTTCGCGGCGATGCCGGTGGCGATGCGCTCGATCACCCACAACCTGGGCGTGAACAAAGACTACGCCTCGTTCGCGGTGCCGCTGGGTGCGAGCATCAAGATGGACGGGTGCGGCGCGATCTATCCGGCGCTGTGTGCGGTGTTCATTGCCCAGTACACCGGCGTGCCACTTACGGCCGAGCAGTATGTGGTGGTGCTGATCGCCTCGGTGCTGGGCAGCTTCGGCACGGCCGGCGTCCCGGGTACGGCGGTGGTGATGGCCACGGTGGTGCTCAGCGCCGCCAACCTGCCGCTGGAAACCATCGGCTATCTGTATGCGATCGACCGTGTCCTGGACATGATGCGCACGATGACCAATGTCACCGGGCAGATGCTGGTGCCGGTGCTGGTCGCCAAGGAAACCGGGCTGCTGGACCGGGCGCTTTACGACAATCCGGTCACCAACGTCGGCATGGACGATGGCCAGCCAGACCAGCGTCCCGGTGCCTGACTGCGAGGTGTAACGGGTGTATCGCCGGGTGTAACAGCGGTGATACACCCGGCGTTAAACCGTTGTTATCAAAGCCTGTGCCGCCGCCCCCCGCGCGTTCAGACGCCGTGAAGACCGACGCAGGTGTAACAACGCTGTTGCGCTGATCCACGCGCACAGATGCCCATCGCCTGCTGCCGCAGGCTTTCCAGACTTGGCACGAATGCTGCTCTACCCCTCCCGCATGATTTCGGGAGATCGCGATGGACAGCGTTGCCGTAGACAGCAGACCCGCACGCACCGGCTTTTGGCTGCTCGCCCTGGCCTTGCTGTTGCCAACCGCCGCGCACGCCTCCGGTGCCCGCACGGGGGTCAAGGCACAACCGGGTGAGATGGTGCTGCTGCGTGATGTCTCCGCACGCACCGCCTATCGGCCCGCCCCCCCGGGCATCGCCCTGATTGCCGATCCGTCGCCGAACCGCGAGGTGTCTGCCGCGCTGGGCACCTCCGGCGGCATGGATGAACTGGGCGACGACGACTTCGCCTCGATGGGGTCCAACTCCGGCGTCGGTCCGGTCGGTCATCCGCAGACCACGGTGGAACGGGTCACCGGTGGCACCATCAACGCCACTCTCGGTAAGGCAACCCACGGCGGGGTGCTGTCCGGCAGCGGCCTGACCCAGAGCATGAGCACCCCGTTGAACGCGGTCGGCAACGCCACCCGCGGCATCGGTGACACCGTGCGCGGCGCGCTCTCGCAGTTCCCGATGGGCGGGCAGCCCGCAGGCGGGCCGGGCAAATGAAGCGTTTCATTGTCTGCATCGCCGTGGCCGCGCTGCTGCCACTGCCGCTCGCCGCACAGCAGGCCGACGACTACGGTGCCATGTTGAGCTATCTCAACCACACCCGTCTGGATGGCAGCGCACTGCGCAACGCCGACGGCGCGATCACCGTGAACATGGTGGCCGGTGATCTCAACCAGCAGGCCAACCTGCTCGGCATGGCCAGTGGCCAGACCGCAGGCACCCAGATCTCCGCGCAGCAGCGTCAGGTCGGCAACCGGGTCACCGGTGCGGGCCCGCTTGACGCCAGCGCCAGCATCGGCGGCCAGGCTCTGAATGGAGCCAGCGGCGTCGCCATGATCAACCAGGCCAGCGGCATCGGCAACGCGACGGTCAACGTCGTGACCAGCACGCTGGCGCAACAGGGCATACGCGAGTCCGACGACGAGGCCCTTGCGGCTTCGGGGGCGCTTGCGTCAGCAGGGGGGCAGGACCTCGCCAACAGCCGCAAAGCGGCTGGTTCCCGCAGCGTCGCCGTGGAGGACACGGCATTGCGGGGCTTTGACGGTGTGCTGCAACTCAATCAGATCGCGGGCTCGGGCAACGTCACCGCCAACCAGCTTGGCATGTCGGTGCAGTCCACCCCGTGAGTTGTTTCATCCACCCGATAGTCCGTGATGAGAGAGAGGGCACCATGAATACCACCATGAAAAGGACCGTTCTGGCTCTGGCCATCGCCGTTGCTTCTGCGTCGGTAGCCGCAAACCCCCGCCACAATGGACCGGATATCGATACTGAAATCGATACCCACATCGATACTGACATTCATACCGATATCGACACCAACATCGATACCGATATTGATACCGATATCGATACCAACATCGATACCAATATCCGCAACGACTGGGATTCGCGGACCCGCATCCGCAACAGCAGCACCACCACGTCCAGCAGCAACACCAGCACCGACACGCGTACGGTCAACCATACGCGCGACGTACGGGTGAACGAGAACGTCGAGAAGCACAGCAACATCCAGGCCGACGAGCGCAAGGAAAAGAACAACCACGGTGTCGACGTGAACCTGGAATCTGACCTGCAGGTCGGGGCCGACGTCCAGTTCCGTGGCCGTCCGACCGTGTCGGGTGACCTGGAAGTCGATTCGGCGGCCATCGCCATCATCGACAACCGTCAGTCGATCACCAACAACGAAGGCGACAACGAGCTGCTCGAGAACAACTCGTCGATCAGCGAGAACGTTGCGCAGAATGCCTCCGGCAACCTGGGCTTCAATACGGCCGCAGGCGACAACAACGCTCAGGACAATGCCGCTGCACTGTCCGCAGCAGATGCATCGTTCACCTTCGGCATGTCCGATGCCCAGGTCTATGTAAATCAGTATGGCTCGGGCAATCAGACCTGGAACGACGGCGTGGTCAACAATTCCAGCCTGAGCGGCAACGCCTTCCGTGGCGCAACCGGCAACATCGGCGTGAACAGCGCCGCTGGCAACAACAACGGGCAGAAGAATGCGCTGGCCGCATCGGTCTCCACCGCTCGCATGGCCACCGCAAGCATCAGCTCCAACCAGGTGTCCACGGGTAACAGTGTGTCCAACGAAGGCTATGTGCGCCGCATGCAGGACACCACCGATGTCACCCTGCGCGGCACGGTGCGCGGCGGCACTGCTGCGATCGGCGTTGGCGGCTATCGCGGCAGCGGCAACGCGTACCAGTCGTCCAACTTCTACGCGGACAGCTGGGAAGGCGAGCGTCACTCCGGTGGCGATTCGACTGGTCATATCGACTATGACAACCAGTCGCAGGGTGCGGTGCAGAACCCGAACAAGCCGGGCGTCGGCGGTCTGGGCTTCGACACCGAAGAAGAAGGCGTGCTGGCCTTCGGCGAAGTCGGCTATGCCGATCTGCGTGCAAGCCTGAGCGGCACCGTGCAGAGCACCCGCTGGGTGGTCGAGCGCGCCGAGAACAACTCGTCGCTGTCCGGAGATACGTTCCGCGGTGCGAGCGGCAACATCGGTGTGAACGTCGCAGCCGGCACCGGCAACCTGCAGGCCAACAGCCTGGCACTGGCCGTGGCCCAGCCCTCGGCCGGTGCCCCGGGCGGCGGTGGCGGCGAGTAAGTCTGTCCGTTTTCGCAAGCAACACGCGTTGAGCGCAACAAACCCGGTCATCCGCCAATGGCCGGGCTCCCCGGGAGCCCCTGTTCCATCCTCCCCCTTTGGGACAGGGGCTCCTTCCTTTCGCTGGAGCCACGCTGATGTCGTACTGCCGACTGCTCTGTGTACTGCTGCTGTTGCTGCCGGTAGGCGGGCTGCAGGCCGGCGACGTCGCCTTCAGCGGCGTGCTGCCCAACGGCGGGCTGTTCACCCAGCAGGTGGAAAGCATGCAGGAGCGGAAATTCCGCAACCTGGTGCGGCAGCACACCGACTACAGCTGTGGCGCGGCCGCCCTGGCCACAATCCTGCGTTACGCCTACAACCTGGAAGCGGACGAGGCGACGGTGATCGAGGGCATGATGGGGGTCTCCGACCCCGAACTGGTGCACCAGCGTGGTTTCTCGCTGCTGGACATCAAACGTTACGTCGAATCACTGGGCATGCGAGGGCGCGGTTACCGCGTCAATGAAGAGCGCCTGCGCTCGCTGCGCGTGCCCGGACTGGTGCTGATGGATGTGCGTGGTTTCCGCCACTTCGTGGTGCTCAAGCAGGTCCGTGGTGACGTGGTGGACCTGGCGGATCCGATCCTGGGCAACCGCAGCATTTCCGTCGAAGAATTCCTGCAGTCATGGCCGTCCCGTGCCGTGTTCATCGTGATCGGTAGCGATTTCAATCGCAATACGGTGTTGCTGCAGCCTGGCGAACGCCCGAGTGCGCGTTCGTTGTACGCCCGGCAGGGGCCGATCACCGAAGCGGAACTGGTGGATTTCGGCTTTACCCACGCCGACCTGCTTTAGGAGGCAACATGAACATCACCCCATGGACGCGAAGTGCGGTACTGCTGGCCGTGCTCGGCACGGCACCGGGCTACGCCGCCGATGCGCCCGCCGCACCGGCACAGCAGAAGTCCGGCAAGGGACTGAGTGAGATTCCGGATCCCGAACTGAGCGTGATGCGTGGTCGCTACACAGTCAACGGCAACAGCGTTGCCTGGTTCGGCGTCACCATGATCTCGCAGTGGCAGGCGGGCAAACAGGCCGCCGAAAGCGCGCTGACCCTGGGCATGGACTTCACCCACAGCGCCACGGCACCGAAAGTGAGTTTCACCCCCAGCGTAACGGTCACCGCCGCCGATGCACCGCTGCCGTCCACACCGGGACGCAGCGTGGAATCGTCTGGCCTGCAGAACGTGGCCGGTGTCACCCAGGCGATCCAGGTGGCTGGCGACAACAACGTGGCCAGCAACAGCACCCAGCTCAATGTGCGGGAAGGCAGCGCGCCGCCCGAGTCGACCGCACCGGCGGCCGCCGCGGCAAGCGCCCAGCAGGGAGGCGTGAGTGCGGTAGCACAGATGGAAGGCAACAACGCCCAGGTGCAGCTGCAGATCGAAGGCGTCGGCGCGGTGCAGCAGTGGATCCGCAACGGCAGCGTCGGGCAGACCATCGCGCTGAGCAGCGACGGCCAGGCGGTCACCAACCGCATGCAGATCGAACTGGTGCGGCAGACCCTGGCGAGCAATGCGCCGCTTACCCAGAACGTGGCGCAGGCCATGAACATGGTACGTGGCGTCGGTATGGGGCCCGGCCAGTAACAGCGGCCGGTTGGGGGGCGTCACCACAACCGTGGATCAAGGCAATGCACACTTTTCGGATGACTCCGCTGGCGCTGGCGGCGCTGGCTCTGATCGCGTCGGCCGGTGTACAGGCGCAGACGGCCCCGGCCGACGAGGCCGACATCAAGGCACTGGCCCAGCAGCTTGAAACCCTGAAGGCCAACTACGCGCAGGAAGTTCGCCGGTTGCGCGAGCTGGACATGCAGGTGCAGGCCATGCAGGCGCGCCTCTCTGGCAAAACCGGACCCGCTGCTGGCGCAGCGGCTGCGCCGCCGCCCGTGGTCGCGGCGGCCACCACACCGC
>NZ_RHPP01000159.1 GCF_003935715.1 Stenotrophomonas sp. 278
GCCCCCGCCGCCGCCGCCGCCGCCGCCGGATGAAACCCCGCCGCCGCCGGTGAAGAACCTGTCGCCGCCGAAGCCGTCGCCGGTGCCGCCGCCGCCGCAGGCTCCTGTGGTGGACGTGCCGGAACCGCGTCCGAACGACATCGTGACGCCGCCGTCGCCGCCGACCCCGCCGCAGCCGCCGAGCTCGATCGAGGCCAGCGTCGATATCTCGTCCAAGAACATGAATCCCCCGCGTTACCCGCCGGCTGCGTTCCGTGCAGGTATCCAGGGTGAAGTCATCCTGATCATTGATGTCGATGCCAACGGCAACGTCACCAATGTCACGGTCGAAAAGTCCAGCCGTAACCGTGACCTCGACCGCGCCGCGATGGAAGCCGCACGCAAGTGGAGCTTCCGTGCAGCGGAGTCGGGCGGCAAGAAGGTCGCAGGTCGCGTTCGCGTCCCGGTCAACTTTGCGCTGAACTGACAGCGGCCGGTGGCCCGCCGGCCACCGCCTTGCCAGCTCTTCTTTAGCACCACCATTCATCACCACACACAACAAAGGTAAGCGTCATGCTGCAGGAACTTTTCATCGCCGCTGCTGCCGGGGGCAACCCGTCCAATGCCCTGTCGCAGATGGGCTTCGAGCATCTGATCCACGAAATGACCACCCAGCCGGGTGACTTCGCTGTCTCCTGGGTCGTGCTTCTGACCCTGGTGATCATGTCGGCCATGTCCTGGTACTGGACCGTCATCAACATCTTCCGCGCTACCCGCCTGAAGAGCGCCGCTGACCGCGTCGTCAGCCAGTTCTGGGACACCCCGAACGCGCAGGACGCCATCCGTGCGATGGAAGAACAGCCGGCTTCCGAGCCGTTCTCGAAGATCGCTCTGGACGCAGCCCAGGCTGCTGCCCACCACCAGCGCGCTGAAGGCGGCGCCACCGGTGGCCTGGGTGAGAACCTGAGCCGTTCGGAATTCGTCGACCGCGCCCTGCGTCAGGCCGTCACCCGCGAAAGCAACAAGCTGCAGTCGGGCATGACCCTGCTGGCCACCGTTGGTGCAACCGCTCCGTTCGTCGGTCTGCTGGGTACCGTGTGGGGCATCTACGGCGCGCTGATCAAGATCGGTGCCACCGGTTCCGCCTCGATCGACGCCGTTGCCGGCCCGGTGGGTGAAGCGCTGATCATGACCGCGATCGGTCTGTTCGTCGCAATCCCGGCCGTGTTCGCCTTCAACTTCTTCAGCAAGATCAACAGCGCCACGATCAGCAAGTTCGATACGTTCGCTCACGACCTGCACGACTTCTTCGCCACCGGTTCGCGCGTCCGCTAATTGCGACGCGCTGTACCCGGGAAGAATGTAGTCAACACGATCTAGACGGAGCCCGTTATGGCTTTCAGTAGTGGAAACAGCGGCGGCCCCATGGCCGACATCAACGTGACGCCCCTCGTGGACGTCATGCTGGTGCTGCTGATCATCTTCATCATCACGGCGCCCCTGATGTCCCACAAGGTCAAGGTGGATCTGCCGGAGGCCAACCTGGTCCAGAACCCGGAAGCCGCCGAAGACCGCAAGGGCCCGATCACCCTGGCAGTCAAGGAAGACGGTTCGATCTACTGGAACGACGAGGAAATCGACAAGGGGACGCTCGAGTCCCGTTTGGCGACCGCCGCCCAGCAGACCCCCCAGCCCCCGCTCAACCTGCGTGGCGACCGCACCACCAAGATGCGTGTCATCAACGAGCTGACCAAGGTTGCGCAGGAACAGGGCATGCTTGACGTTGGCTTCGTGGCCACCAAAGAGAAGGGGCAGTAAGCCATGGCATTCAGTTCTGGTGGTGGCAAGGGCCCCATGGCAGACATCAACGTCACGCCCCTCGTGGACGTGATGCTGGTGCTGCTGATCATCTTCATCGTGACCGCGCCGATCATGACGTACCCGATCGCCGTGGATCTGCCGCAGCGTGTTCTCAACCCACCACCGGTGACCGTTGAGCCGCCGCCGCCGATCGAGTTGCGCGTGGACGCCAGCAACCAGGTGTTCTGGAACAACAGCCCGGTGGCAGTGGGCGAACTCCAGCAGCGCATGGAGCAGGAAGTGCAGCGCGATCCGACCAACCAGCCTGAGCTGCGCATCGACGCCAGCCCGGACTCGGAGTACGACGTGATGGCCAAGATTCTGGCCGCCGCGAAGAACGCGCAGATGAAGAAGATCGGGTTCCAGCAACAGTAATACGCAAGACCCAAGTCATGACGCGACTGGAAAACGCCCCTGGAAACAGGGGCGTTTTTTTTGCCTGGGTGACGGGAACGACCGTTGACGGCTGACTGCGCTGGGTGGACCATAGTGGCGCGCATGCAGCACATAGCCGAGAAGGTGCGCACCCCACCCGCTTCGCGGGTCCCGGCCGGACCGGGTATAGCCAAGGGCATCGGACTTACGGAGCCTCGACCAGCACTGCTGGCCGGGGCTTTCGCCTTCTGGAGCAAGCGCCGGACACCCATGTCCGGCTATGATCCGCGCATGCTTGCGACCTACCCTGCCCTCGCCGATTGGCTGCATTGGCTTGACGCCATTCCCCACCTGCGGCCGATGATGATCGCCGCCTATGTGGTGTACCTGCTGTGGCTGATCGGCTGGATCATGCTGCAGAAGCGCGAACCGGTGGCGACGCTGAGCTGGATTCTTTCGCTGGCCGCGCTGCCTTACATCGGGTTGTTGATCTATTACGTGCTGGGTCCGCAGAAAGTAAAACGACAGCGCCTGCGTCGCGGTCGCGCGCGCTCCGGCATGGAGCATTACAGCAGTGTGTGTCCGCCGGATGCGGACTGCACCGAGCTGGTGAAGATCGCCCAGTCCACTACGGGGTTGGCGCCGAGTTCGGCGACGGAAGTGGAATGGTTGGTGGATGGAGCGGCGACTTACGCCGCGCTGATTGCAGCGATTGGCCAGGCGCGCGATCACGTGCACTTGGAGTATTACATCTTCAATCCGGATCACGCCGGCACAGCGCTGCGTGATGCCTTGGTAGAGCGTGCTCGCAACGGCGTTCGTGTTCGATTGCTGTTGGATGCGGTGGGATCTTCCGCCATCAAAAAGTCCTTCCTTGCACCGCTACTCGACGCCGGTGGTGAAGCCGCCTGGTTCCACCCGCGCCAGCTGCTCAAGCCGTTCAAGCGCCCGTGGTTGAACATGCGCACCCACCGCAAGCTGGTGGTGATCGACGGGCGCACTGCTTTCACCGGTGGCATCAACATCACCGACGAAGAAGACGAGAGCCAACGCCCAGACGCATACCGAGACCTGCACATGCGGCTGGAAGGCCACGTCGTGCGCAGCCTGCAGCTGGTGTTCGCCGAGGACTGGATGTACGCCACCGGGCAGGAACCGCAGAAGCTCGAGATGGCCCGGCTGTGGCCCAACGACATGGCCCAGCGCAAGGACGGCAGCATCGACACCCAGGTGCTGGTGTCCGGCCCGGATTCCGCGTGGGAGGCCATCCACCGACTGAAGGTTGCCGCCATCCATGAAGCCAAGGAGCGCGTGTGGCTGGTGACGCCCTACTTCGTTCCTGGCGAAGCCGCACGCATGGCGCTCACCTCCGCCGCCCTCGGCGGCCTGGACGTGCGCCTGCTGGTGCCGAAGATGAGCGACTCCTGGTTCGTCACCCAGGCGGCCCGCTCCTACTTCGACGAGCTGCTCAATGCCGGCGTGAAAATCTACGAGTACGGCCCACGCATGCTGCATACCAAGGCCTTCATCGCCGACGACGACGTCTGCATTGTCGGCAGCGCTAACTTCGACCACCGCAGCTTCCGGCTCAACTTCGAGCTTTCGATGATGATCACCGACGCCGGCACCGTGGCCAAGCTGGAAACCATCCTGGCCGCCGAGTTCGCCGCAGCCACCCCGGTGCACAACGAACGCAAGCGCTCGCTGTGGCTGCACCGCGTGCCCGAGGCCTTCGCCCGGCTGGCCTCGCCGCTGCTGTAACCGTTGCCACGTGGAACCCCGCCCCGCCCCGGCGCTACACTGCGCGGGTCAACGGGGAGAATGACAATGTACTGGTTGTTCCTGCTGCTTTCGCTGGGCTGTTTTGCCTTCGCCATGAAAACCCCTTCCACCGGCATGATGATGCTGTGGCTGGGCGGCGCGCTGCTGTTCCTGCTGGCGTGGATCCGCGGCCGTTACGTGGCCACCTTCGGTGACGGGCAGCGTGACATGACCACTTTCATCGACCCTGCCGAGCTGCGTCGGCTGCGCGAGCAGGCCCAGGCCCGCCGCGAAGCCGAGCGCAGCCCGGACGACCTGCCCCCGAGCCTATGACTTACCTCAGCGTCAATGTGAACAAGATCGCCGTCCTGCGCAACTCGCGCGGCGGCACCGACCCGGACGTGGTGCAGGCCGCCACCGCCTGCCTGGACGCCGGCGCACACGGCATCACCGTGCACCCGCGCCCAGACCAACGGCATGTCCGGGCTGAGGATGTGTTCGCGTTGAGTACGCTGACCCGCGCCCGCGGCGTGGAATTCAACATCGAGGGCAACCCCTTCGCGCCACCGCGTGAGGGCTACCCCGGCCTGCTGCCGCTATGCGAGCAGACCCGCCCCGCCCAGGCCACCCTGGTACCGGATGGCGACGGCCAACTGACCTCCGACCACGGCTTTGATTTCGGCCGCGACGGTGAGCGGCTGCGACCGCTGATTGCCGCGCTGAAGTCGTATGGCTGCCGGGTGAGTCTGTTTGTGGACGCCGGCAACCCTGATATCGCGCAAGCGGCAGCCCTCGGTGCCGACCGCGTGGAGCTGTACACCGGGCCGTATGCCGAAGCCCATGCCGCTGGCGACGCCACCGTGCAGTTGGCATTGTTTGCCGATGCCGCCCGCCGCGCACAAGCCGCCGGACTTGGCGTCAACGCCGGCCACGACCTGTCGCAGGAAAACCTGCGCGACTTCCTGCAGGCCGTGCCGGATGTGCTGGAGGTCTCCATCGGCCACGCCCTGATCGGCGAAGCGCTGTACGACGGCTTGGACACCACAGTAAAGGGCTACCTGCGCTTGCTGTGACCCATCGGCAACACGCGACGGATCCAACCCCGCCGTAGAGCCACGCCCTGCGTGGCTTCGCGGTGCCGGCACCATCCGCGGTCCCGTAGAGCCGGGCTTGCCCGGCTGCTCTCAGCGCAACCTGTGGATAACCCTGGGCGCCAATTCACCCCACCCCGCCCAAAGCCCCCTATTCACAACACTTTCACTACCAAAACACCCTGTAGTTAGTAATACTACTAACCATGCAAACCGGCACCCGAACCCACCATCCCACGCCCCGATCTCAACCCGCGAGACACCCGGCGGCTAGGCTCTAACCATGGGAATCGCAATCAAGGGTCGAGGCTCCACCACCCACCTGGCCGGCCGCTTCGAGGTCACCACCAGCGAAGCCGTGGACGATGGCTGGGACACCGAAGAAGGCGAAGAATTCGCCGCCCCGCGCCTGCGCACCGAGGTGCGCGCCGAAACCGCACGCAGCATCATCAGCCGCAACAAATCCCCCGACGTCGGCTTCAGCCAATCGGTAAACCCCTACCGTGGCTGCGAACACGGCTGCTCATACTGCTTCGCCCGTCCCAGTCACGCCTACCTCAACCTCTCCCCCGGCTTGGACTTCGAAACCAGGCTGTTCGCCAAGACCAACGCGCCGCAGTTATTACGCAAGGAATTCTCGCGCCCCGGTTACGTGCCGCAGCCGATTGCCCTGGGCATCAACACCGACGCCTATCAGCCGATCGAACGCAAGCTCAAACTCACCCGGCAGCTGATCGAAGTGATGCTGGAAACCCAGCACCCGTTCTCGCTCATCACCAAGAACGCATTGGTGGAGCGCGACATCGATCTGCTTGCGCCGCTGGCCGAACAAAAGCTGGTGAGCGTGCACTTCTCGGTGACGTCGCTTGACCCGCATCTCTCCGCGAAACTGGAACCGCGTGCTTCGGCACCGCACGCGCGTCTGCGTGCCATGCGTCGCCTGCACGACGCTGGAATTCCAGTGGGCGTGATGGTCGCGCCGGTGATTCCCTGGATCAACGACTCGGAGCTGGAAGCCGTGCTGGAGGCCTCACGTGACGCTGGTGCCAGCAGTGCCGGGTACGTGCTGCTGCGGCTGCCGCTGGAAGTGGCACCGCTGTTCCGCGACTGGTTGGATACGCATCACCCGGATCGCGCCGCGCACGTGATGAGCACGATTCAACAGCTGCGCGGCGGCAAGGACTACACCAGCGAGTTTGGAACCCGCATGCGAGGCGAAGGGGTCTATGCGGACCTGCTGTCGAACCGGTTCATGCTGGCGCGCAAGCGGCTGGGGTTTGATGGCCAACACAGCCACTGGCCGAAGCTGGATTGTGCGAAGTTCGTGCGACCGTTGCCACCCAGGCAAGACTCGCCACAGGGATCGCTGTTCTAGCTGCCGGTCGCCGTGGGACGTCTCGGTTGTGCGCGCCACCCAGCAAAATAACGGCTTGGACGGGACGGGCTTCGGTAGGGTCGCACGACAGTCGACCGCCGATAACAACTCCACACTCGTTTGTGGCATGACGCAAGGCGAAACAGGAACTCCATGATGACCTGGCCGCCACTCGCGAACACCTTCACCCCTTAAAGGTGAGTGATTCCGGATGGTAGTAGAAGATATCCTGACCACCGTACGTGCAGGTAAAGCCGTTGACGCTGACGATTCCGTTGAGGATCGAGATTGCTTCAGTGGAGAGTTCGTGACACTGGCGTTCTGACGCAGCACCTGATTTATTGGGCACAGCATTCCGTCCGAGATCGATGAACAGACGTCGTTCCTTCACGGACAGGTGGGTCGCAAATCACAATGTGCGTCTGCCCAGGCAGCTTGGGCTGTGCGTCCACTGCATGCTGCAGCTCAGCGTTGAGCACCTTCTCAACCCTCGCCCGCTCGAAGCTGCTCATCTGTGAGGCAGGCCTTCCTGCTGCGTCGGGGACCTGCGATAGCGCGGGCTGCGGTGCGTAGAGCGTAGCGATTGCGAGGGACAGCAGCGCCGTGCCTGGCCTGTGTGCTCCGTTGGTTCGCATGCTTCATCTTCCTTGGATGATGACCGCTCGTTCGCGGTTCAGGGCAGTTCTGGATACAGTCTAGAAGTGTGGGGTTTAAAGCTGAATCAGCGCGAGGGAAGGCGCGTGCTCGGTGGGCATTTGGCCTTCGCCGCGCTGATGATTGATATCGGCGGTCGACTGGCGTGCGACCCTACCGATGCGGGTCAATCTAGGGCCAGCCTGCAGCAAGGCAAAGGGGCATCAGGGCCCGAAGCCGACAGCCATTGCCACGATCCGCTTGCCTCGAGAATAGAAGCATATGCTTGAACCACTATCGGCATAGCCGCATACGCTCTCGACATCCAACTGCCCAAGCTTTTCGCGCGAACTGTGGGTTTGGCCGTAATCCGCTGCGGCAGCCCTACCCTTTGATTTCGGATCTCCAATCACTACGCCCTTGAGATTCAGCCCTTTCAGAATCTCGGTCTCCTTGACCGATTGCGGTCCTGTTGCGATCGCGGAAACGCGAATCTCGTCGACGGTACGCACGCTCGCTGCGATATCTGGATTGGAAGTGATCACGACCTCTAATGCCGTTGATGGGTCCCAGTATCTACGGCGAATCAAACCGGCGTCATCAACGGAGCTCTCCCCTTCACCGTAGCGATGCAGGATGGCAGCCTCGTCATACACACGCGGTAGATACGCCCCGTCATGGAACACCTTTGATACAAGATTTTCCTTGGCTCCTGCGGCTTGAGTTGTGGCAGCCGCTATCAATCCCAGCGCCGACAGCGTCAACTTGGTCATGCTCATGGACTTAACCAACCTTTGGAAGAATGGGGACACTACGGGACGCTGGGAGATCAGCCGATAATAGGGTATCGGCTTACTGGGTCCTTTGGCTCCACGTCACGGACTCGCAGTATTGGCTTGTGATGTTTGAAGATGGGACCGCGCGAGTGCTGGCGCGGGTTCGGTGGGAACTTGGCCTTCGCCGCGTTGATGATTGCTATCGGCGGTCGACTGGCGTGCGACCCTACCGGAGCGGGCTTACGTGCGCGGTTGGATCCAGATTCGGCCGGCCTTGGGCCGGCCGTTCTGGTTCCGTCGTGCTTGGGCGCTTAGTCGCCGCCTACCTCAGTGAAGCGCACGATGGCGGCTTCCGGATCGGGGGACGGCGTGGCCAGGGTGATGGTGATTTCGCCCGGGGTGCAGTCGGCGCGGATCTGTTCGCCGGGTTCAAAACCGAGGCGGCGTAGCCAAGGGCCGCGCAGGTAGATGGAAGGGGTTGCCGCTTCCTGTTCCTGCAGGTCCGTTGGGACGGAATTGACGTTGGGGAAGTGCCTCGTGCTTGGGCGCGGCGCGGTGGTGCTGGGTACTGCTTCCTGCGGCTGATCGGATTGCTGATGCATGTGATGACTCCGGCTGGAAGGAACACCCTCGCCTGAAAGGCGAGGGGAAGTCGGGAGGTCAAAACCGCGCTAGGCAGGCGGCGGGCGTATTCCCACATGAGGGTGTTGTATTAGCCACCCTCCCGACGTGGGACCTTCAACAGTTTCGCCTAGCGGGAGTTTTGAGCTCCGCGACGCCACGATGCGGGCGCGGCATTGGCGCGCAAAGCGATTTGTTTTGATTGGTTTTTTGCGACAGGTTGCCGGCGAGCCTGGCGTGTCGGGATTGGCCCCGAAATGCCGGATTTGCGGCGGTTTAGCGTGATTTGGTGCGCGGTTTTGGCATCGAGTTGGCCGTTTGACGCGTATGGCGCAGACAAATTCGAATTGTCGCGAAGGGCCGGTTGTGCGTCAGGCGAGCGTGGTAGCGCCGGCCGTTGGCCGGCCCAGGCGGTGTCGAGGGCCGGCCAACGG
>NZ_RHPP01000015.1 GCF_003935715.1 Stenotrophomonas sp. 278
GGCTGGCCGGTGTCGCCGGCACCGCCGCCGGCGCGGTCGGGCTGGGCGCACGACCGCGTTCCAGTTCCTTGCGCACCACGCTGTCGATGCGACGCATGATGGATGCGGACATTTCGCGGCGCAGTTCGTCGGCCAGGATTTCACGCTCGGTGGTGGTACCGGTGGCGTCGGTCGGCGGCGACACGTAATCGCGCGAGAGTTCGATCACCTGCTGCGGCACCAGGTCGCTGCCATCCTCGCGGCGGAACACGAAGATCACCGCGTAGCGCAGGCTGTACTCCTGGGCACGGCCCTGGGCATCGATGGCGATGGGCAGGTCGCCCCAGCGCTCGGACAGCACCTGCAGCTGTGCCGCGGGCCCCTTGCTGTCCTCATCGGCCAGTTCCGCACCTGACGCCTGCAGCCCCCGGCGCAGCAGCTTGGCCAGCTCGCTGTACGGCGCGGTGGAGACCACCCGGACGGCAGCGGTATCGGCCGGCAGCATGAGCTTGTTGCGCAGGTGGAAGCCGCACCCGGTCAGGGCAGCGGTGAGGACGAGGGCAAGCAGGAGTCGGATCATGGGCACAGTCTGATTGAGCCGGGCGATACCGGCAACAGGAAATTCGCCCTCCACGATGCCCGAACGCGCGTGAACAAAGGTTGGATGGAACCGCCGCCGGGTGATGCCCGGCGGCGCGGGGCCATCACCCCGCCACGATGTTCACGATCTTGCCCGGCACGATGATGATCTTGCGCACGGACAGCCCTTCCAGGAACTTGGCGGCGTTCGGCTCGGCCACGCCCAGTGCCTCGATCTGGTCACGGGAAGCATCGGCCGCCACCTCGATGGTGCCACGCAGCTTGCCGTTGACCTGCACCGCCAGGGTGACCGCATCACGGACCAGCGCCGCCTCGTCAGCCTGCGGGAAGCGCTGGTCTTCCAGCAGCGACTCGCCCTTGCCCAGCACCTGCCACAGCGCGTGGCTGGCGTGCGGAGTAATCGGATTGAGCAGCAGCACGGTGGCCTGCAGGGCTTCCTGGCGCACGGCCCGGCCCTGTTCGGAGCTGTCGTCGAATTTGGCCAGTGCGTTCATCAGCTCCATCACCGCGGCAATGGCGGTGTTGAAGCTGTGGCGGCGACCGAAGTCGTCATTGACCTTGCCGATAGTTTCGTGGGTCTTGCGGCGCAGCGCCTTCTGCTCGGCGTTGAGCGCGGCCACATCCAGCGCCGGAGCGGCACCGTCGGCGGCGTGCTTGTGCACCTGCGCCCACAACCGGCGCAGGAAGCGCGCCATGCCGTCCACGCCGGCTTCGTTCCATTCAAGCGACTGTTCCGGCGGTGCGGCGAACATCGAGAACAAACGCACGGTGTCAGCGCCGTACTTGCCCACCATGGCCTGCGGGTCGACGCCGTTGTTCTTGGACTTGGACATTTTCTCGGTGCCGCCGATCTGCACCGGCTGGCCGTCGGCGATCAGCGTCGCACCGGTGATGCGACCACGCTCGTCGCGCTGCACGTCCACGTCGGCCGGGTTGATCCAGTCCTTGGAGCCGTCTTCGTTCTGGCGGAAATACGTATCGGCGATGACCATGCCCTGGCACAGCAGGTTCTGCGCTGGCTCGTTGCTGTCCACCATGCGCGCATCACGCAGCAGCTTGTGGAAGAAACGGAAGTACATCAGGTGCAGGATGGCGTGCTCGATACCGCCGATGTACTGGTCGACCGGCAGCCAGTAGTTGCCGCGCTTGTCCACCGCATCGCGGGCACCCGGCGAGGTGTAGCGGGCGTAGTACCAGCTGGACTCCATGAAGGTGTCGAAGGTGTCGGTCTCGCGCTCGGCCGCACCGCCGCAGTCCGGGCAGGTGGTCTTGCGCCATTCCGGGTCGGCCTTGATCGGTGAGCCGGTACCGACGAAATTGACGTCTTCCGGCAGGACCACCGGCAGCTGCTCTTCCGGCACCGGCAGCGCACCGCATTTCGGGCAGTAGATCACCGGAATCGGGCAGCCCCAGTAACGCTGGCGGCTCACGCCCCAGTCGCGCAGGCGATAGTTCACGCGGCGCTGGCCCTGGCCCTTGCGCTCGAAACGCTCGGCCAACGCTTCAAACGCACCCTGGAAGTCCAGGCCGTCGAACTCGGCCGAATTGACCAGCTCGGTTTCGCGGCTCTTGTCGCCGTACCAGTCCTGCCAGCGGCTGCCGTCATATTCACCCTCGTCCTTGCGCGGGCTCTTGAGCGCAATGACCTGGCGGATCGGCAGGTTGTATTTGTTGGCAAATTCATTGTCGCGCTGGTCGTGTCCCGGTACGGCCATGACCGCTCCGGTGCCGTAGCCCATCAGCACGAAGTTGGCCACCCACACCGGCACGGTGTCGCCGGTGACCGGATGCACGGCGCGCAGGCCGGTGTCCATGCCGCGTTTTTCCTGGGTTTCCAGTTCTGCTTCGGACACGCCGCCCTGCTTCATTTCAGCCAGCAGCGCCGCCAGCGCCGGGTTCGATTTGGCGGCATGCAGCGCCAGCGGGTGTTCGCCGGCAATGGACACAAAGGTCACGCCCATCACGGTGTCCGGACGGGTGGTGAACACGCGCAGCGGATCCAGCGCGCTGCCGTCGACATCACGCACGTCGAACTGGATTTCCAGCCCTTCGGAGCGGCCGATCCAGTTGCGCTGCATGGTCTTGACCGAGTCCGGCCAGCCCGGCAGGTCGTCCAGCCCGTCCAGCAGTTCCTGGGCGTAGTCGGTGATGCGCAGGAACCACTGCGGAATTTCACGCTTTTCCACCAGCGCGCCGGAGCGCCAGCCACGGCCGTCAATGACCTGCTCGTTGGCCAGCACGGTCTGGTCGATCGGGTCCCAGTTCACCACCGCGTTGCGACGGTACGCCAGGCCCTTGCGCATCAGGCGGGTGAACATGCGCTGCTCGTGCACGTAGTAGTCCGGCGTGCAGGTGGCGAACTCGCGCGACCAGTCGATCGCATAGCCCATGGCCTTGAACTGGCCGCGCATGTGCTCGATGTTGGCGTAGGTCCACTTGGCCGGCGCGGTTTTGTTCTTGATCGCCGCGTTTTCGGCCGGCAGGCCGAAGGCATCCCAGCCCATCGGCTGCAGCACGTTGTGACCGGTCATGCGCTTGTAGCGACTGATCACGTCGCCAATCGTGTAATTGCGCACGTGGCCCATGTGCAGCGCACCGGACGGGTACGGCAGCATCGAAAGGCAGTAGTACTTCGGCTTGTCCGAAGACTCGTTCACCTCGAAGGCACGGGTGGCGTCCCAGAACTTCTGGGCGGCGGATTCAACCTGCTGCGGGTCGTAAACGTTGGGTTCGACGCTGGTCATGGAAACGCGTGTGCGGCGGCAAAGCGGCACAGGGTACCGCAGTGCGGCAAAGCGCTCCAATCGGTGCCGGAAACGACATCGGCGAGGACTTCATGCTGTTGATATATCAAGGATTTGTGAAGGACGACGTCCGACACCCCCTTTGACAAGCGCGCAAGCCCGGCGTCAGCGCCGCGCCACCGGCAACACCACGGCCAGCCACACCGCCCAGGTCACAAACGCCAGCCGCTGCGCCAGCGGGGCCGGCATCACCATCTGCAGCACCAGCGCGCCAAGGCCCACCAGCACGCCCGCCGCCAGATGCACCGCCGCCAACCGCCGCCCAGCGGACAACCCGCGTTCGCCCAGTCCGGACAGCACCGCGCCCGGCACGAAGGCGAGCACCCACACCATCCACGCACTGGCGTGGTACTGGCTGGCCCGGCTTTCAATATCACTGGCGTCCAGCGGCAGCAGCCCCATCGCGGCAAACGCCAGCCCGGACAACAGCAGCATCTGTCCGCCCACCCGCAGCGACCACGGCGCGGTGCGCGGCACCCGCGCCAGCAGCCGCAGCGCTACCGCCACTGCAATCAGTCCCGGCACCACAAACCCCAGCACATTGAAGGCCAGCGCGTGCGGCACCCCCAGCGCGCCCAGCAGCGCCACCGGATGGCCCAGCGGCAGGTAACCCGGCAGCGCGGCACCAAAGCCGATCACCGCCAGGATGAACAGGCCCGCGCCAACCGCGCCTGCCCACGGGTCATAACGTTGAAGTGTCTGCATGCGCCCATTGTCTGCCACCCGGGCGCGCACGCCTATAGCCGGGCATGACGGCAACGGCCGGGGTTGCGCCGGGCCATTCGCGTCACCATAAACTGGAGACATCTTTACCGGTTGAACTGCCTGCCATGAGCGAAGTGACCCACGTCTTTGAAGCCACCACCGCCACCTTCGAGGCCGAGGTTCTGCAGAAGTCGCTGCAGACCCCCGTGCTGGTCGACTTCTGGGCGACCTGGTGCGAACCCTGCAAGACGCTGGGGCCGATCCTCGAAAAGCTGGCCGCCGAGTACAACGGGGCCTTCCAGCTGGCCAAGGTGGACGTGGACAAGGAGCAGCAGATTGCCGCCGCCTTCCAGATCCGCTCGGTGCCGACCGTATTCCTGGTCAAGGGCGGCCAGCTGGTCGACGGTTTCCCTGGCGCATTGCCGGAAGGCCAGCTGCGCGAGTTCCTGACCCAGCACGGCATCACCCCGGCCGAAGCTGCCGATGAGGCCGCCGCCGAGCCCGAACCGCTGGATCCGCAGGCCCAGGTGGACGTGCTGCGCGCCAGCATCGCCGCCGAGCCCGACAACGAAGCATTGAAGCTTGATCTCGCCGTGGCCCTGCTGCAGACCGGCGGCACCGCCGAGGCCCGCTCCCTGATCGACGCCCTGCCCGCCAACCTCGCCACCGATGAACGCGCCGTGCGCGCCCGCGCGCGCCTGGATTTCGCCAGCGCGCTGCAGGATGCACCGTCGCCGGAATCGCTCGACGCGCGGATAGCGGCCAATGGCGACGACCTGCAGGCCCGCCATCTGCGCGGCGTGCAGCTGCTGCTGGCTGGCCAGGACAGCGCCGCGCTGGATCAGTTCATCGCCCTGCTCGAGCGCGATCCAAACTTCGCCGGGGGCCTGCCGCGCAAGCTGCTGGTGGATGCCTTCAAGGTGATTGACGACGCCGCGCTGGTGGGTAGTTACCGCCGCCGCATGGCCGCGCTGCTGTTCTGAGCCGGGCCGGAAGCGGCACGGCTCCCCTTCCCCGCACGGCAACCGGGTCATAATGCCGGCGCGGGGTGCGGTGCACTCCGGTCCATCCGGGGGGATGTCCGGTTCCGACCATGGGGGTCGCGAGCCAAGCCCCGTGCATCGGGGCTCAGATGATCGTGAGTTCACACCGCTTGCCGCACCCGCTGTCCTGGCCAAGGCGCATCACGCTGCTGGTGCTGGTTGGGCTGGTGGCCGCCACACTCAGTCATGCACAGGTGTTCTGGAAGCAGGACGAAGCCCTCTACGACCGTTGGGTGGGTTCGTGGCGCTACACCCCCGACCCGCGCCTGCTCATCATCGCCATCGACGCGCCCAGCGTGCATGCGCTGGGGCCGCTGCCATGGCCGCGCTCCACCCACGCGCAGCTGCTGGATCGCCTGACCGAGGCCGGGAGCCACCGTGTGGTGATGGACCTGCCGTGGTCCGACCCCGATACAGAAGACGCCAGCCAGGACGCGGAACTGGCGGCCGCCATCCGGCGCAACGGCAGCGTGGTGCTGCCGGTCGCGGCAGTGCCCACCCGGCACCCCGGCGTTGCCGAGGAGCGGTTGCCCATTCCGATGATCGCCGCCAATGCCTCCACCCTGGGTCACAGCGATGTCGAGGTCGACCCTGACGGCATCAGTCGCGGCCTGTACCTCACCGCTGGCATCGGCTCACCTCACTGGCCCGCCCTGGGCGTGGCACTGGCAGGTCGCCGTCCGCCGTTGCCCGGGCGACTGGAAGCGCCCCCGGAAAACGCCTCGCCCTGGCAGTGGCGACGCAACCATCAGGTGCGGGTGCGCTTCGCTGGTCCTGCGCGGACCTTCCCCCAGCTTTCGTACGTGGATGTCCTGCAAGGCCGCGTCGATCCTGGTGTGCTGCATGGCCGACTGGTACTGGTGGGGGTGACCACGCCGGCCGAAGCGCCGCTGCTGCTTACGCCGAGCGCCCCGGTGCGGGGTTTGAGCGGCAGTGAGTATCAGGCCAACGTCGCCGCCATGCTGCTCGACAACAAGACCCTGCGGCTGCTGCCCGGCTGGGCGCAGACCCTGCTGAGCGGCCTGCTGGTGATGCTGTGCGGCGCGCTGCTCCTGGTGCCCCGCACCCGGAGGGGTCTGGTGCTGGCGGTTCCGACGGTATTGCTCGGCAGCTTTGTGTTGCTGCGGTTGAGCGATGTGTGGTTTGCCCCGGTCGCCGCAGTGGTCACGCTGGCCGCCCTGCTGGGCGCGTGGCTGGCCTGGAACCTGATCCACTGGCACCGCTTCATCCATACCGACCCGGTGACCGGGCTGGGTACGGGACCGCGCCTGGAGCATCATCTGCGCGAAGCGCACGGTTCAGCCCAACGCCTGCAACGGCCGTTGAGTGTGGTGCTGGTGGAGCTGGACCACTTCAACACGCTGGTGGACCTTCACGGTCTGAACGCCGGCAACGCCGCCCTGCGCGCCGTCGCGTCGCAGCTGACCGCGCATGCGCGCCGTCCGCATGACGTCAGCGTGCGCCTTGGCACCGACCGCTTCGCCCTGCTCCTGCCCGAGACCAACGGCGAAGGCGCATTGCAGGTGGTGGAAGACCTGATAGCGCGGGTGCGGGGTTTGAACGTGCCCGTACAGCTGGGGCAGACCACACAGGTCACCGTGACGGCCGGGCTGTACTCGCGCGTGCCCGATGCCGCCAGCACGCCCAAGGTCTTCATGGAGGGTGCCAAGGCTGCCCTGCTCCGCGCGCGGAGCACAGGCGGGGATGGCTACGCCACCGACATCATCGACGAGTGACGCCGGGATCATGCACGCAGGTGCCCCCGCGCTTTGAACCATACGCCAGCGAATGGTAGGCTTTCTCCATCTCCCCAACCTCCTTCCGCGCAATGAAGGCCAGTCTGTTCCGCCACGGCATCAATCTGTGGCCACCGTTCCTGTTCGCCGGCATCCACGTCACCCACGTCAGTGACGACTATCGCTACGTCCGTGTGGAACTGCGCATGCGCCCGTGGAACCGCAACTATGTGGGCACCCACTTTGGCGGCAGCCTGTTCGCGATGACCGACCCGTTCTGGATGCTGACCGTGATGCAGAACCTGGGCCGCAACTACTACGTCTGGGACAGGGCGGGCGAAATTGAATTCCTGAAGCCCGGACGCGGCACGGTGGTGGCCGAGTTCCGACTGGACGACGCGCTGCTGGATGGCCTGCGGGTCGAGACGGCGGACGGCCAGAAACATCTTCGTTGGTTCAGCAACGACATCGTCGATGCGCAGGGCGACGTCATCGCACGGGTGCGCAAGCAGGTGTATCTGCGTTTGAAGCCGAACGCACGCACAACGACCGGGTGACGCGGCCGCGCCAGTGCAATGGCAATGACGCACGCACGCGCCCCTGTGGCGCGCCGGCCGTGTCGTACCGTTCCAGCTCGAGCGCATCGCCTGCCGGTGTGCCACGCAGCTCCCTTGACGGGCTCCGCAGCCATGAGGGCAGCTCGGCCAGCGCAGTCAGCGCGTTGTCATCACCCTGCGTCAGCGGCTGCTCGCGCAACCACATCATGATTGCCGCCAAGCGCAGCTGCGCCCCGTGATCCTGCATGCGGTGAACGTATACCTCGTAATCCGGGCCATCGATGCCCATCACGATGCACCCTGTCAGGTTGGCGACGCAGTGCGGGTCCCATACCGGCGGCGGGGCCGGCAATTGAACGCGCTCATCCTCATGAATCTGCGCCTGCGCAGAGGCACTGCAGGAGCGGGACAGCAGCCACGCGGCCCGGGCCTGGGTCTTTTCGGCACTGAAGAAGCCTCGCTGGTACGGCTCTACGCTTGCCGACGTCATTGAAGCCGCCTGGTACGCAAACTCGCCGCGCAGCGGGTGACACATGTCCAACTCGGCGACCGCGGGCGGCGCGAAGGCCGTCGCGCACAGCGCGGGAAGCCGTTCCTGGCGTGGCAGCTCTGACAGGATATCGGTGAACAGGCTGGCACTGCGCTCGGCCCACGCCCCGCCTACCGCCGCCACAAGCAGGCTGTCGCTCCTGCGCATCAGCATGCGTGCGGACATGGCGTCTTCGCATACACCCTTCAGGGCTGCTTGGCTGTCGCCATGCACGTGCGCCAGCGCGTGCGCTGAGGTGCGCTCCATCACCAGTGCCAGTCGCGGAAATGGCATGTGGGCTTCGAGCGTGAACCCATTGCGGTAATGCCCATACCGGCTGAGCGCCGCCACCCGCTCATGCAGGGCGTCGTGACCGGCGTGGTCGGCCGCAACGGCTTCCTGGTGCTTACGTACCTGCTCAAGGCAGCTGCCCGTGTCGCGACGGCACCACCGGGTCTGGCTGCTGATGGCAGGGAAACGATCCCCTGCAACGCTGTCCTGGACCTCGCCGTCTGCACCTCGCGCCATCGCGTCGCGGTGCCGCGCCACATCCTCGGCGAGCAGCTCCGCCCATTGATCTTCTGCGACGCCGTCATAGGGCAACAGCCAGATGGCCGGAAATGCGTTGTCCTGGGGCGAAGGCGCGCTCTCGCCGGCCTGCCGCATGTCTTCCAGCGCCCGCGCCTGCGCTTCGGGTACCGGCAGCGCCCGTGAGATGCCCCAGATCAGCACCGGCAACCCCAACAATGCCCCCAGCACGATCGCCGACGTCTTCCATCCCTTCAACACAGCATTCCTCCCCGGTGCCGCTTCCGGCGGCAACGCGCAGGGTAATCCGGGCGGCAAGACCGCTACAATGCGCCGATGTCGATCGAAGCCCCCCATCTGGTTCCGCGCCCCTCCCTGCAGCGCCTGTTCCTGACCGGCCTGCTGACCCTGCTGCCGATCTGGCTGACCTGGGTGGTGGTCAAGTTCGTATTCGTGCTGCTTTCCGGCATCAGCAGCCCGCTGGTGGTGCCGTTCTCCGAGCAGATTGCCGGCTCGTTCCCGCACTACCTGGGCTGGGTCAAGGTGGAATGGGTGCAGAACGTGATCGGCCTGGCGGCGACGCTGCTGGTCATCCTCAGTGTGGGTGTGCTCAGCCGCCGCGTGATCGGCCAGCGCCTGCTGCGCTGGTTTGGCGCGGTGATCAAACGCATTCCGCTGGCCAGCATCATCTACGAAAGCGCCAAGAAACTGCTGGACATGCTTCAAACCGAGCCCGGCACCACCCAGCGCGTGGTGCTGATCGACTTCCCCCACCGTGACATGAAGTCGGTGGGGTTGGTCACCCGGGTGATCCGTGAACAGGGCACCGGCCGTGAACTGGCCGCCGTGTATGTGCCGACCACCCCCAATCCGACCTCCGGCTATCTGGAGATCGTGCCGGTGGAACTGCTTACCCCTACCGACTGGACCGTGGACCAGGCCATGAGCTTCATCATTTCCGGCGGCGCGGTGGCCCCGGAAAGCGTGCCGTTCACCCGGGCCGGAGATCGCTGAAGGCTGACCGCACGACCAACGGTCGTGCGCTACCGGCTGAATGGCCGGTGGTCGGGGCCGGGCGAATCAGGCAAGCTCCCGGGTCTGTATAGGATTTACGGAAGCGTTCCATGTCCCACCCCGCCCGCGCCCTGGCGCTTGCCTTCGCCGCCGCCCTGATCTTCAGCGCCGCACCGCCGGCTGAAGCGGCCAAGAAGAAGGCCAACCGCCCTGCCGCCGCGCAGACCCGCCCGGCCGCCAAGCCCAAGGCCAAACCACGCGCGCGTCCCGCCGCACCGGCACGCAAACCGCTGGTCCGCCAGCAGAGCAAGGCCGCGCAGCTGAATCTGGTGTACGACGAGTATTGGGATGCCTCCATGCGGTTGAATCCGCTGCAGGCCACTTTCCAGGGCGATGGACGCCATAACGACCAGCTGCCCAACATCCTCTCGGCCGCCTGGCGCCAGCAGTCGCACGATTTCACCACCGAATGGCTGGGCAAGGTCGAGAAGATCGGCTCCGATGGCCTGGAGGGCCAGGACCTGCTGAGCTACCAGATGTTCGTGCGCGACGCACAGATGTCACTGGCGGCGGAAAAGTACCCCTCGTGGATGATGCCGATCAGCCAGTACTACAACCTCGGCAGCATCATGGCGATTCTGGGCTCCGGCTCGGGCGCGCAACCCTTCAATACCGTCGCCGACTATGACGCCTGGTCGCGCCGCTCATTGGGCATTCCGGCGCTGTTTGACCAGGCCATCACCAACATGCGCGCCGGCATGAAGGCGGGCGTGGTGCAGCCGCGCGATCTCATGGAAAAGGTGCTGCCGCAGCTGGACGCGGTCATCGTGCCCACCGCCGAGGAAAGCATCTACTGGGCTCCGGTGCGGAACCTGCCTGACGATTTTCCGGAGGCCGACAAGGCGCGCATCACGGCTGAATACAAGCGCATGATCGAACTGCGGATCATGCCGGCCTATCGCGCTCTGCGCGGCTTCATCGCGACCGAATACCTGCCCGCCACGCGCACCAGCGATGGCCTGTCGGCCCTGCCCGATGGGCAGGCCTGGTACGCGCAGACCGTGCTGCAAAGCACCGCCAGCACGCTCAGTCCCCAGCAGATCCACGCACTGGGCGAGCAGCGCGTGGCCGCACTGCAGGAGCAGATCGGCAAAGTGCTCAAGGACAACCGCATCCGCGGATCGCAGCAGAAGGTGCTGCGCTACATGCGCAGCGACCGCGACTTCCAGTTTGCGACGCCGCAGGCGCTGCTGGGTCGCTACACCCAGCTGCAGCAGCAGGTGGCCGCGCGGCTGCCTTCGCAACTGGACATCCTGCCCAAGGCCGCATTGCAGATCCGCGCGGTTGAAGCCGACCGTGCGGGCAGTGCCGCAGCAGTGAGCTATCAGCCGTCACTGCCCGATGGCATGCGCGCTGCGGTGCTGTATGTAAACACCGGGGCCCTGCCAAGCCGACGCAGCTGGTCGGCACCCATGCAGTACCTGCACGAGGCCATTCCCGGGCATCACGTGCAGCTGGGACTGCAGCAGGAACTGGACAAGCTGCCGCGCTTCCGTCGAATGGGCGGCGACATCGCTTTCGTGGAAGGCTGGGGCCTGTATGCCGAATCGCTCGGCGATGCACTGGGCGTCTACGACGACCCTTATGCCAAGGTAGCCTACCTGCAGGCCGCACTCACGCGCAGTGCGCGCATGGTCGCCGACACCGGCGTGCATGCACAGGGCTGGAGCAAGAAGCAGGCGGTGGACTACCTGGTCAAGACCGCCGACATGCCGGCGGACGACGCCACGGCCGAGGTTGAACGCTTCATGGCCCTTCCCGGCCAGACGCTGGCCAACGGCCTGGGCGAGTTGAAGATGATGGAGCTGCGCGATGCGGTCCAGGCGGCGCAGGGTGCCCGTTTTGACCCGCGGCGCTTCCACGCCGAAGTACTGCGGGACGGTTCAATGCCGCTGGATATCCTGGACGCGAAGATCAGGCGCTGGATGTCGGCACCGGCGGAACAGGCGACAACACCGTAGAGCCGGGCTCTGCCCGGCTGAAAGCGGTGCGCAACGGAGCCGGGCACAGCCCGGCTCTTCTTTGTCGCCGTGGTCAGTCGGCGTAAGGCTCAGGCTTCACGCCCAGCTTCTCGTCCGGGTCACCCAGCATCATGGCCTGCAGGAACTCGCCCTCGAACCACTTGCGGCACATCATGTCGACCATTTCCTTCGGCGACACCGGCATCGGCTTGGTGCCGGGCTTCTCCTGGATCGGCTGGATCTCCGGGACCAGATCGCTGAAATCCGGCCTGCGCTCTTCTCCCCCCGTGCCTGCGCCAACCACGTCCCGCAGGCGCTGATCCAACGAAGTGGACTTGCTGCTGGGAAGGGCAGAGAAATTGGACGCCACGGCGTCGAGCTTGTTCAGCATCATCGGTTTACTCCATTGACAGAATCGGGAAATGGCAATGGCTTCAATCGGGCGTTGATCGCAGCCAGATACCGGGAGGCACGCTCGCGCGCACCGGCTTCAAGCGCATCGGCATCCACGCTGGCTTCCACCGCACGGCTGAGCGCATGCACCGGATCCAGTTCGTATACCAATGCACCCACGCTCAACACGGGCAATGCCCCCTGCCCTTCCAACACTACGAGCGGGAGCTCCGGCGTGTGTTGCGCCAAGCGTTGCTGCAGTGCCTCACGCAGTGCATCCATCTGCGGCGGCACGTGCAGGCGGATGTCGGTCTCGCCGCTGGCAAACGCCTGTTCGCAACGACGGATGACCAGATCGGCCTCGACCGACTCTGCTGCCAGACTGGCGCTGATGACCGTGCGCAATTGGCCCAGCACGGCTTCACGCAGCGTCTGCACGTCCGCCAGCGCCGCTTCCAGCAGCGGTACCGCGTGGGTCACCGCTTCGGCATAGCCCTGATGGAAGCCATCACGATGGGCGTGTGCGGTGGCCAGGGAGACCTGCGCAGGCACCCCCTCCAGGACCGCCGCCGCGCGCCGCCGGGCCGTGCTGACCAACCGGTCGGCGCGTGCGGCCTGGCCCAATGCGCTGGGCGAGATGATCCCGCCGACCGCGAAGCTCAGCGCCTGCTCAGGAAAGCTTTTCAACATAGTTCAGGGCACTCCAGAAGAGATCAAGGTCCGGGCGGACCTCCAGTTCGGGCGCGTCGCCGCTGTCGGCATGCAGCGGCAGCGCCAGGCGCGGTCCCAGCCACGGTGGCAGCAGAGGAGCCAATGCCCGCACTTCGGCCGCGCCCCAACGCAACAAGGAGTCAGGGTCTTCATCCAGCGGCAGTCGTGGTCGCTCGGGGGTGTCGTACCGCGAGTAGCCCGCGCGCATGAACGCCTGCAGCGGCAGCGGCAGCGCGGTGCCGCCGCGCTGCATCGACACCCAGTCGCGCAGGCGCGCCGCACCTATCAGGATCGCCACCTCGGGCAGCCGCTCCCATGCGGCGACCACGCGCCGCGCCAGTGGCGCGCGGGCATGCGCGCCGGCCGACGGCAGCGGCAGGTCAAGCTGGCGGATCAGCGTGGCATTGAGCCAGCGCTGCTGGGCCGCCGTCGCCTGCGCGTACGTGGAACGCCAGGGCCGGTAGTAGCTGGCGGGTGCGTATACCAGCCGCAACAGTTCAGACTCCACGCCAGCGGCTCCCGGTGGGCGAAGGGTTGCGTCGGCTCAGCCGCCGCCACAGAGCACGCGCGCCGTTGGCCACGGCTGGCACTGCGCGCATGAGGACCCAGCCACCGAGCACCAAGGCCACGCCCAGCACCGCAAACACCACCAGCATGAGCATGGACACGCCGCGCTCGCTGGCGGACGTCACCGCCAGAGTCCGCGGGCCTTCGACCTCGGTCAGAATGACCGAGACATTGTCGTAATCAATGCCATCGAAGGTATTGCGCAGAAACCGCTTGATTGACTGCATCAGGACTTCCTCATCCACACCGGGCGCGTGCGCCACCACAGCGGCTACATGCATGCGGCGCGGATTGGTTCGACGGTTCTCTCCGCCGATGCTGGCGTCGTAGTTCAGGTGCACGCGGGTGGACTGCACACCGTCAATCAGCTGCAGCGACTCTTCCAGGCGCTGCTCCACCGCGGAAATCAACCGTGCGCGCTCACCGAGCGGCGTACTGACCAGCGAATCCGCTGGAAACGCACTGGCAACCTGGCTGCGCGGAGCTGACGGGAGGTCGTTGCGCTGCATCAGCTCGATGGATTCCGGCAGGTCGCGAGCCGCCACCTGGACCTGATAGCCGCCCTTGCCGGCGTTGAGTTTTTCGGCGGAGATGTTATGCCGCAGCAGCACCGCGATCACCTCGTTGGCTTGGCGCTCGTCCAGGCCTTCCAGCAGCGGCTTGCGCGCGCAGCCGCTCAGCATCAGCAGGGCCAGCACTGCCAACAGCACCCACCCCACCCTGCGGGAGGTAGCGGCAAACAACGGCGTGTTCATGACTTGAGCAGCGTCTCGACGGTCTTGTTCATGTGATTGGCCAGGCCGGCGGCCACGGTCATGCGCTTGGTGTAGTCGGCCAGTGCCGTCTGCAGGGCGAACATTTCGGTGGGGTTGGTCGCGGTATACGGATCGTTGCTGGCCGCATGGATCAAGGCCTGCTGTTCGCCGGCGGTGACGTAGCTGTTGGCCAGGGCCTGGCTCATGCGATCAGAGAGCGATACGGCGGCACCGTCTGCGCCTTCGGTCGCGTCGATCGCCGTGGCTATCTGGGTAACGTGCAGCATGGTGGGGTTTTCTCCTGCGGAGTCTTGCGCGAGGGAAAGCCGGCCGGACAGGAACGCTCCGGCCAGCAGGATGCATCAGCCCAGGTTTCGGGCATTCTGCTTCTGCATGTCAGCCAGGCTCTTGGCCGAGTTGGACTGCAGCGAACGGTAGGTGGTGTACTCGGACAGCGCGGTCTGGTACTTAGCCAGCTTCTTGGGGTCGGTCGGATCGCCGGTGTTGTCATCCGACCCGTCGCCTGCAAGCTCATCGAACGCTTTCTTCAGCTCCTCTTTCAGCTTGGTCACACCCTTGTCAAATGCATGGCTGTGCTCACTCAGCCAGCCCTTCCAGCGGTTCAGATCTTCGGGATGGTTTGGATCCCAGCCATTGCCAGGCGCAGGTGCCGGGCGATTCAATTCACTCATTTCACTTCTCCAGAGTAGGATGGTTCATCTGCTGCCTGAGGTCGAAAACTCCCAACGACCCTCACCAATGGAGAGCAGCTGATCGTCGGAGTACTGGTAGGAGCGCCCTTTGAGCAGGTCGTCCCACAAGCGGATGTTGATGTGCACGCGGCGCGCGCCCCATTCCTGCACGAACTCGTCGCGGTAACGTGACATGGCGTGCAGTGCGGCATCGTCAAGGAAGGTGTCGTTGGTAAGACTGGTTCGTCCCGCCTGGGTGCCCAGCCGGGTGGTGATGCCGCGGGCACTCAGCCCGTTGCGGGCAAGGCTGACCAGATGGCCGTCGCCGACCGAGCGCACGTCGATGCGGGTCGCGTAAGGCAGATGCGGTGCGAGCATGGCCGCTACGCGGCGACGGCGCTCGCTGTCGTCCGCGCTGACGGCGGTAATCACCACTTCGGGTACCTGCGGTGTACGAAGCCGGATCACCGCGTAGTCCACGCCAGCGCTGTCAAGGAAGGTGCCGATGCGTGCGATTTCCAGATGGCGGATGTGGTAGATGTCCTTGGTGCGGCCGGCACGCTCGCTGGCGCGCTGGCCCCAGCTCATGGCTTCGGCGGTGTCACTGAACGCGTGGATGCGGCCATGCTTGTCGTGCACCACGTTGTAGTCGTAAGGCGACTGCGCCAGCACCAGCTCCAGATTGCGCACCTGGGTCGCCGGACGCTGACGGTCATAGACCCACCAACCGGTGGCCGCCACCACCGCCGCCAGTGCCGCGAGCGTCAGCCAAAGTGTGATCGGCGCTCGCTGAGGTGCGGCAGCGGCAGCATGTTCCAGCGATGCGTACGGTGCCACCACCGGCAGGCGATGATCCAGAACCGCCGCCGACCAGGTCTCGTTCTCCTCACGCACGGCCAGGGTCAACCCTGCCACGTACACAACCTCATTGAGCGGCAGCTCCTGCGCGATCCAGCAGATGTTGCCGTTCTCACGCACTTCCAGGCTCACTTCGCTGTCCGCGCAACGGACACGGAACGACGCGGGCAGGTGGTCACCCGGGATGTAGAACACGTTGTCCGCGTTGGCCAAGGTGCTCTCCAGCCGGTCTTCATGCAGCGTACGCGCCGGTCCCACGTGAAAGATGGTGTCGCCCGGCAACAGCGTGAATTCGACGCCGTCGAGCTGACCCGAGAGCAGTTTCAACTTGTGAATGAGAGACATGCGGAATCCGAAGACGAGGACGAAGAAGTGAAGCGGCGCGGCACACCGGCTGCCACGGGGCGCAGACTGACAGCTGCGCGCAGGTCAACGTACAAAATTAGTTTCAAAGTGATTTCGGCGAGCGATGTCAACTGCATGCTGCGCCAGGAAGAGTCGCACCGGTCGAAGCGCGCGTCGTCAATCGCGGGGCCTGTGATACAGCGCAGAGACTTTTGCAACGTATTGACGCGTCTCCGCAAATGGCGGAATCCGATTGCCATGGCGCTGAACCGCGCCCTCGCCGGCGTTGTACGCAGCGAGCATCAGTTCGAGGTTGCCGTTGAAGCGACGGTGCAACCACACCAGATAGGCGGTGCCTGCGCGGAGATTCTGCAGCGGGTCCAGCAGATCCCGCGCGCCGAAGCGCTTACCCGTGGCAGGAATCACCTGCATGAGACCCAACGCACCGGCGCGCGAGCGCGCCCGCTCGTCATAGGCCGATTCCACGGTAACGATGGCGTGCAGGAGCCGCGCGTCCACCGCGTGCTCGGCCGCCACCTGGTCAATCAAGGGAGCCCAGCGTGCATGACCTGCCGGGCGCACTGCCGATGGCACACGCGCACCGGGTTTCCCACGCGCGGACGCCCGCACCGCCATGGGACGGTGCGGGTCGAACGCGGTGGCTCCGGCCAATGGAGTCGGTGATACCTGCAGCTGACCATCAGGCCCCAGCGTGGCATAGACCCGGGCCTGCGCCGGACTGGCAGTGGCGGCTACAGCCGCCACTGCCATCGCACACACGCCCAGTTTCACGGCAGCGCCGAACCGGTTACGGCCACGTACAGCTCGATCACGGTGCTGACGCGCTCCAGTTCCTCGGGCGTAGGAATGCGGCCGCCGGCCTCCTCGATGTCGATCAGCAGGGCGTGCATGCCCAGCGAGTCGATGCCCAGGTCCTCGACCAGCCGCAGCTGGCCGGTGATCTCGCGAGGCTCACGTTGCAGGTGGTCGCCGATGCATTCCCGCAGGTCGTTCAGCTCGAAGTGGCGTTTCATGGACGCTGCCCCGGCCAGACGCCCCAGCCCTTGCCGGATGAGCTTCTGACGATGAAAGGCGCTGACGAGTTCAGGGCAGCGCGCTTCTCCTGAATCTCCGCCAGCAGCCGCGCTGACATGGTGACTGAGTTCATCTTTGCCGCGTCAGCGCGCTCAAGCGAACTGACGTGACTCGATGTGTCCTCGCCTCCGGTCGATTCATCCAGGCCGGAGTCACGCGAGGCAGAAAAGTAGGAGTGAGACAGCATGGATTTCTGCACCACCATGTCGTCGCCCGTCTCGGATTCCGGCCGCTCCGCAGCCGCCCACAGACGCGCATGCAGAGCATCCACATCAAACGAGCGTATCCGCTCCATATCCACCGGCCTCGGCTCAACATTGGTCAAATCCCGAAGGTGCTCTGCCTGGGAGCTGGTGAGGGAAGTAGTGCTGGAAGCACGGGCACGCCAGTCGTCCCGAAGTATCCGGTCACCCTGGTTGATCGCTTCCTGCGTGCCGACCGAGTAATTCAGGCCTCTCTTCTCCCGCACCACCGCCTGCAGGGGAAGGTGTTCGCCTGAAGCTCGCTTGAGCTTGATCGCATCGAAAAGCGCCTGAAGCTCCGGCTTGGTCCCGGCTACTGGATCGCGCTGACCTGGACGTCGCCCCGCGACACGCTCCATGCTGTCGAAAACACTCACGCCGGACGTCGAACCGGACATGCGTGACGACCCCGAGTTTCGTCGGGAGACCGGCTCACTCCCGCTTGTCGATGACGCGATGCTTCCCGCTCGCTGGAACGCACGGAAGTCGGCCACGTTCACTGTGGTATTGGGAAGATCGGCGCGCGCTTCGACCAGTTCCCCGTCACTGAGTATGCTGCGGCTACGACCGTAGGAGCGATCATCAGGTTCCGCAACGAGCTCCTTGACGTAGGACTCGAACTCATCGTTGGGCACCGTTTCCCTGGTGTGAACCTCGACGCGCACAGGCGTTTCCACATCGAGTTCGAATGCCTGCTCTTCCTGGAACTCCGCCACATTCCCCTCAACTGCAACGTGCTCGGAAGTCACGCTCGCCGACGCGGGCTGCCCAGCGCAGGAGAAATCGAAGAGCGCTGACTCACGCCTCATCTCATTCTGCTCGGCATGCATGACCGGCGGCAGATCCTTCTCAACGCCAGTGTTATCCACACCACCTTTCAGCCAACGCGACAGCTCGGCATTCTTCTCCGCCAGCTGTTGCTCCAGATCGCGGATGCGCCCGTTCTTTCTATCCAGGCCCTGCTTGAGATCTTCAGTGAGACCCAGCAGACGGTCCACGCGCTCTTCCGCGCGCCCCAGGTTGTACGCATCCCGCCGCGCGACATCGAGCAGATTGGAGACCGAATTCAGATCCAGGCACCTGCCCTCCAGCGCTTTCACCAGATCGCTGAAGTTGTTGTTCACCGTGGTCGGCGAGTTGTTGTACAGAATCGGCGCGCCCGCGCTGCGATCCAACAGCTCGCGCGGCACTGCCGGAGGCTGGGTGTCCTTTCTGTCTTGGGGATTTTCCGGCCCCTTCTGGCCTGGCTGCCCTTCGACCACGATCTGCGGGATCTTGAGCAACATCAGCAATCCATTCTGGACCGTATCCGTCTTACCCGTGAGAATCAGATGCTCAGCGGCTGCACGGATCTTCTCTGCTGCGCGCCCCTGCAATACGCTCATCACATCGAGCGAAGTGTGGCCCTCGTCTTTCAGCTTCTTGACCAACCCGCCCAACCTGTCCCCAACGGCCAGGGTCAGCGACTCCTGCAGTACGCCCTGGACAACACCGCCGACGAGCTCCTGGAGATCCAGCGAGCTCACGCACTTGACGAGGCACTCGCCGGCTTTGGCCAGCTCGGCCGCGGCATGCCTGGAGGCACCTCCCATGCTCATTCCTTGAGGCGCGCGATCACATTTGCCCGAGGAAACCGCCATGTTGACGATGGCCTTCCTCAAATCCTTCTCGCATTTGATCAGCTTGGGATCATCGGGACGGCTTGCCATAAGGTGCGTCACCGCCGCATGCAGGGTTCCCAGCGCGGAAAAGCGACCCAACACGATATTGCCGAATCGTTCGGGCTGGTTCGGATCCAACCATGACATGGAACGACGTACCGCTTGCGCATCCGCGCTGGAAAGCGCCGGTTGCGCCCCCGCGTCGAGAGACGCCGACATGACATCGAACGCCTTGTTTGTGGCATAGCCAAAAGCGCGCTGCGCGTACATTCCTGACACGTTGGTCATCTGACACGCGGGGAACTGACTGGGTCGATTGCCAATATCCGCCAATGGGAGACGCCCTACTGCCTTTGCGAGGCTGAGTTCCCGCACCAGCATGCTGGGGTGGGTGCCGGCGATGGGGGTTTGAATTCCGTGTGGCATGGATTAATCCTGATGTTCAATTGATCGCGTTCAGCGCAAAGCCCACAAGCGACAACCGGTTTCCAGATTGCAGCTTGTGAGCCGGGTTGGGACGAATGAATCGGCTATCCGACCGTGACCTTCATCAGAGTCCGTTGATGAAGCTCATGTCGGCATCAGTGATTTTGTCGATGGTGGAGCTGAGAATCTTTACAATATTGTCGAATTGCTGCGTCGTCTCACTCAGCTTCTCACCCAGCACCTTGCTCATATGCTTGATCTGCTCGACGTTGCCGTCTTTGGCCGAGATCCAGGCGTTGTACTTGGCACTGTCCCAAGTGAACACGGGTGCGAATGGGCTGTTATCCATGCTTTTGGCAATCTGAGCCACCTCGTCCATGCTCATTTTGACCCTGTATAGCCCATCGGACCCCGGACCATCGACCTTCAAACCCGGTATTCCAATGCTGTCGACAAATGCCTTCGCTGCTTCCTCGCTCGGAAACTCCGCGAGAGCGTTTTCGTCAAGACCGTACTTGCTCATCAGGCTCTTGAGCTCGCTTAGAACTTCACTGAAATCGACCCTCACGTCCCCTTTGTCGCCGACGCCATCAACTTTGATATTCTCCATGATGTCGGAGAACTCCTGGTAGAACTCCAGGAATTTCTTCATCGCGTCCTGATACTTACTGAGCCAGTTCTGCTTCAAGGCAGACAGTAGTACGCCAATCTGGTCGTAGAACTCCGCGTGTGAGTCCCAGATCAGACCGGTGGCGTCTTTGGTCGCTGGATCAATGGGCGGCGGACCGTCACCTGTGGGGCGCTGCTCGCGGGTCTGATCGGTCTCACGCGTATCCCGGGTATCGCTGAAATCCAGGAAGCCCAGAACGCGCAGCAGCTCCATGTTGGGTCGCTGGGCATCGTCGATCGCGGCATCCAGCTCACCGGAAAGCTGGGCTTCACGCTCACGATGCTTCTTGAGCAGCTCCTGCATCTCGGGGTGACAGGCGACCTCGCTGCCCTGCGGCATCAATGTGGAGGGAACCGCCGACAGACCCAGTTGCGCCGCCATGGCAGCGGACTGCTGCTGCGACGCGTTCAGCTGTGCGGTGTAGCGCATGGCCACCTGGCTCTGCTTTGCCCAGGCGTGGCGCACGTTGTCCATGAACACCTGTGCCTGGCTCAGTTTCACAACGGTCGCGGGGTCGAGCGCGAGCGGATCGGCTCCCTTCTGCGTGTCGGTGGGAGCCAGCGCATGGGGGTGGCGAGCTCCGATGCTGCCCGGATTGGATTGGATGGCGGTCGTCATGTTGGAACCTCAGGACTTCTGGATGATGTGGCTGCTGGTGCTGGCGATGAGGTTCATCAGGCTCTCCAGCATCTGCGTGGTGGCTTCGCGCATGTCGCGGTTCTTCATCTGCTGGTCCTGATGGGCATCGGCGACGCGCTTGAGCGTTTCGGCTACGTTGAGCATCAGCTGGCGTTCGGCCTCGGTGGTCTCGGCCTCGATCTGAACGCCGGCGCTTATCGTTCCGCCGATGGACGGAGCCATCATGTTCAGCATGACGGCGTTGCTTGCCGGAATCTGCGACTCGGCCATGCGATACGCGTGCGCCGCCTGCAATGCGTCGCTGTTGCCGTAGGCCGATACCTCATTCACGGCGGTCTTGATCTCGGAGGTATAGGAAGACGCATCATCCTGCAGGTCTGCCGCGGGGCTGCCCTGTGTGCCAGACGACTTCACGGGGTCGCCATCGACATTCCGGGCAGCGCGATGCTGCGCGGAGGGCAACCCGGCCGCCTTGGTGGCATGGCTTTGGCCCGCTGCACCCACGCTGGCCCCGTTGGCGGTGTTCTGATGCCTGATGTTGCTGTCAGTCTGCATGCTGGTGGACTTCATCGACTGCTTAAGTGCTGCGCCGCCGATCGCCCCTGTCAGGAGCGTTGCACCAATCGCGCCGCCCAGATTCTCACGCGCCTTCTGAATACCCCTCTCGCCCGCCACGATGGTCATCTCACGCTGCATGATCACCATCTGCGAGCCATTACGGCGATCCATCGCCTCGAACTTCAACAGCAGTTGGCGCAGCAGGGTCAGCAGGTTCGCAAACGGACTGCTCTGGATCCAGGCTCCCATATTGGCTGAACGATCCGCCGCATCGGCGTCGATGCCGTTGGGCTGCTGCGTGGCACCGGTATCCCCCTGGGCGTCGCCCACGCCGCGCATCATCACAGTGGCGGCGGCCGCTTCAGCCAGGCGCGCTTCGGTACCCGCCTCCGTTTTGACCGGGTCGCTGGCTCCTGCCAGCTGCGCCAGCATGGTCGGCAGCTTGCTCATGATCCCGCTCAGCAAGGCAGACGCCTCACTCAGCGGGATGGCAGGCGCACGCAGGTTGACCAGCGAATGGACAGCGGTCTTGCCGGTATCAACGACCATCTGGGCGGCGAGGCCAGCCACGAGCGCGGCCAGGGTCGCCGAATCCATGCCCGCGGCTTTGATCTCGGCGCTCTCCTGCGCCTTGGACTCGCGTGACAGCAACGGCTGGAATGCCGGGGTATTGGAGATGATTGCGGTAGTCATGAGGTAGGTCCTTGAATGGATGTGCCAGGGTCAGGCAGCGGCCGCGCCGACGCGCGAGGTGATATGCGACGCCGTCTGGTCCTGGATTTCGCGCACGTCGGTCATGTTTTCGAACAGGGCGGCGATCAATGAGTTGGTCTGCAGGTAGTAGTCCAGGATCATCTGGATCAGGTCGCGGAAGATCTCCGAGTCGGCCATGCCACGCTCGAGCTCGGCCAGCATCTTGGCCGCGTCCAGGTGCATCTCCGCGATGACGATCGAGCCGACGCCCTGCGCGGTCTGGTTGGCAAACTGCATGCCGTGCATGGCCTTGGTGGCCTGACCAGCACGCAGCGCCAGCGTGTCGGAGTTGGTACCCACCACCTTGGAAACAGACTTTGTCACCGCCGCGGCGATGTCGTCTACGGTGTGCTTCAGGCTGTGGGCCGCGGCCTTGATGATGGCGGGAAGCGCCTTGCTGATGGCTTCGGTCACCGCCTTGGTAACCGCCTTGGTCACTGCCTGGACCGCCGTGGTGCTGGCTGCCTTCTTGCTGACAAAGGCGATCGCCACGACCATCGCGGCCACCGCGATCAGCGCCACCACGTCCTTGATCTTGTCCACCACGTCGGCGGAGACGCCCAGCGCCTTCAGCGCGCTGCCCACCACCTTGGCCACTTCCTGGACCAGCTTCATCACCAGCTTCATGATCGGCTCAAGCACCTTTCCGAGCGGGTCGAAGCCCAGCTCCTGGCCGATGGCCAGCGCCAGCCCGACACCGGCCAACGCCATGCTGACACCCCCGGTAAACGGAGCCGCGATCACCGCCACCACGGTGACGACCCAGCCGATGATCTTGCCGAGGCAGCCCATCTTCTTCTGTGCCTGCTCCGCCTTTTCCAGCTCGCGCTGGTATTCCTCGGAGCGACGCAGGTTTTCGGCCTCGCGCGCCTTCAGCATCGCCTGGACAAACTCGGTGTCCTTCGCGAACTTTTTCAGGTTTGCGTCACCGATGATCTTCTGCAGCGTGGCCAGCAGGAATTCCAGTTCAGACTGATTGGAAAGTGCCTGTTCGTCGCCCCTCACGCTGATGCTGCGGTTCGGATCCAGCTGGTCGGCCTGGCGCTTGAATTCCTCAAGGTCCTTCAGCGCGCTGTTGAGGGTGTTCAGCGCTTCGTTGAGCTTGGCGTGGGCGGTGTCCACCCTGCCCTGCTGGACGGCGACGTTGGCCTTGGCCGCTTCAAGCTGGGCGCGGAGTGCTTCCTGCTCTTCCGGCGGCGCGTCTGCCAGCGCCTGTTCCAGACGGGCAACTTCAGCCTGCGCCTTCTTGAGTGCCTCCGCGGCCGCCGCCAGTTCACCCTCGGCCTGTCCGGCTTCGCCCATGGCGGCGTCAACGACGGCCTGCGCCAGCTTGATGGCTTCGGACAGTTCGGCGGCACTGGCAGCGCGTGCCGCCAGGCGCGCCTTCACCAGCTCCAGCTGGGACGCCAGATTGCGGCTGTTCTCTTCGCTGACCGCGCTGCTCAGCTGCATGCTCATCATCAACAGCACCGCTTCCGGGGTAAGCTGGCGCTGCTGTCCCGGAATGCCGGGATTCTGCTGGTGCGCGGCGCGCATCAGGCGCGGCATGTCGGGCTGGCGCAGCTCCGGGGTGCCTGGGGCCTGCGGCCTGGCGGTCTTGGCTTCGCCGGCCTGCTCGGTGGCGGCCTTGGCAAGCAGGTTGAGCGCATGCTCGTCAATGGCCTTGATCTGCTGCATCGAGGCAGCACCAAATCCGGCCGAGACTTTGGCGGCGGATTCGTCCGACTTGCTGGTGGCTCCGGTGAAGGCGTAAGGCGTGGTGCCGAGGGTGGCGGAAATGTTCATGCGGAATCAGTCTTCCTGGGTAGATTCGGGAGGTTCGCTGGTGGTGCTGGCCATGGCCTGCAGATAGGCCTGTGCCTTGCCCACCAAGGCAGGTTCGTCCGAACGCTGGGTGACGGTCTCGAAGCAGTCGCGCGCCAGCGCGACCTTGCCCATTGCCAGATGGCACTGGCCGACGTGCAGCATGGGCCGTTCGTCACGCTTGAGCAGGGCATATGCCAGCGCGTACATGTCGATGGCTTTGGCGTACTGCTTCTTCATCTGCAGAACGGCAGCCAGCCCGAGGGCGTAGTCACCGTTGTAGAAGTCGTACAGGTAGAGGAAGCGGAAGAAGGTTTCCGCCTCGTCCAGCCGGCCATCGGTGTAGAAGCGATGCGCGTAGGCGTAAACGCTTTCCAGCATGTCGTCACTGACACCCTTCAGGTCCTTGAGGGCGGCACCTTGTTGGGCTCCGTCCAGCAGAAGCTGGGCCATCTCATCCAGCATGGCCTGGTCGGCGTCGGATCCAGCAGTGTTTTCGGGGGCGGTTGCATTCATGAGGGGTTACCTGGGTTGGGTGCCGCCGTTACTGCAGGACAAGCACAGTGTGGCGGCGGAGGCAATAGGGGGCTTTCGTGTTTCACTCATTTGTGGTGTATCGACCAACGGTCGATACCTACCGTTTCTGTATCGACCAACGGTCGATACCTACCTTTCTTGGCCAGGGTCGATGCCTAGGCGGTGGGTTCGTCCTGGTCGGGGTCGAAGCCACGTCTCTGGCGCTCGACCTGGAGCAGCCAGTCGAGGATCCGGAGTACTGAATCGGTGAGGTGGCGCGGCACGAACTGATAGCGCCGGGTGCCGAAATAGACGCCGCGCGCCAGTGGGATGTCACGCACCACCGGCACGCCATGGAACTCGGCGCACTGGATGACCCGGCGCGCGCGGTGCCCGCGCTCGCGCACGGACACGAACTGCAGGCCGGGGTAGTCCGGATGCAGGTAGATGCCCACGGCGATGTGCGTCGGATTGGCCAGGATCATGGTCGAACCGGCCACGTCAGCCTGTACCTGCGCCGAAAGCTCATCATTGATCTGGCGGCGCTTCTGTTTGATCTCCGGGTTGCCGTTGTGGTCCTTGTGCTCCTGCTTCACCTCGCTCTTGTCCATGCGCATGTCACGGATGTAGAGACGGTGCTCGACGAAAGCCGCGCCCAGGAAGATCGGTGAAAGCACTGCCAGCAGCAGCGCGGTGCTCTTCCAGCCCACGTCGTGCCACAACGCACCAGCGGCCTTGTCCGGCAGCATCACCTGCGAAAACAGCGTCGGCGCGAACAGCTGCCACGCGAGGAAGGCGAACAGGCAGCCGGCCAGCAGATACAGCACGGCGGTAACCGCGCCCTTTACGGTCTTCAGCGAGAAGAGGTTCTTGAAGCCGGACACGGGATTGACCCTCGCCAGGTCGATCCGCACAGCTTCTGCGGCGATGACGCCCTTGCTCTGTACCAGCGAGATCAGCACGGCGGCCACGATCGCCGCCAGCCCCACCGGCACCACCATCCACAGGAAGGCAACGGTGGCCTGGTGCCCCGCCTCGGCCGGGGTGAGCGCAAACCCGCGTTCGGCCATGCCGCGATAGAACGCGTGCACATGCCCGGCCGATGTCGCAGTGGCCAGTGCCACCAGTCCGGCAATAAGCACGGCTGCGGCAGCAAGGTCACGACTGACGTAACTCTTGCCCTTTCTGGACTCTTTGAGCAGGCGGTGCGGTGTCGGCTTTTCAGTCTTCATTGGGCGGCCGGAAGCAGCAGTCTGAGCGCGTCGGTGCTGTCACGAATCAGCGGCACCTGCCGCGTGATGGTGGGCATGAGGTACAGGAACAGGGCAACGAAGGCGATCAGCGACTTGATCGCCAGCGAGATCGAGAACGGGTTGAGCTGCTGGGCGAAGCGCGACAGCGTTCCCAGCAGGATTTCCACCAGAAACAACAACAGCAGGACCGGCAGCGCCATGCGCACCGCCCCGGCCAGCAGCGTGCCGGCGAAGTCCTGCAGATTGCCGAGGTTGAGCGAGACAGGGCCGCCCATCGGCACCAGCGCATAGCTATCCTGGATCACTTCCAGCAGCGCGATCATGCCGCCGGTGGCCATGAACACCACCACGCTCATCAGCTGCAGCAGATTGGCCAGTTCCGTAGCTTCCATGCCGCTGACCGGGTCGAGCATCGCGCCAACGCCGGCACCACGCTGGTTGTCCACGATTGCGCCCATGGCATGGAAGATGTGGAATGGCAGCGCAACGACGACGCCCATGGCGGTGCCAATCAGGACCTCGCGCAGCAGAGCCCCGCCCATTGCCAGCATGTCCTGCGGGAAGCCCGCTGCGGTACCCACCGTGGATGGCCACAGACCAATGAGCACCATGACGGCGACCACGGTACGGGTCATCTTGGCGGGCATCACGCCGGGTGCCAGGTATGGCACCCAGACCAGACAGGCACCTATCCGGGCCATGCCCAGCACCAGTGGCGGCAGATGATCGCGACTGAGCGCCACCAGCTCGGCGTCGAGGGGGGACAGCTGCATATGCCTACCCCGCCAGCGCGGTCTGCAGGGCCAGGCGGGCAAAGTCGAGCATGCGCGCGCTCATCCACGACATCAGCAGCAGCAGACAGGCGATGACCGCCAACAGCTTGGCACCGTAAGGAAGGGTCTGCTCCTGCAGCTGGGTGACGGTCTGGAACAAACCGATGGCCAGGCCGACGATGGTGGCCACAGCAACCGGCGCAGCCGACAACAGCAGGATCAGCAGCAGGCTCTTGTTGCCCATGAACATGATCGCGTCCATGGCGCTACATCGGCACGTCGAGGTACTGGCGGACCAGCCCTTGGGACAGCAGGCTCCATCCATCCATTGCCACGAACAGAATCAGTTTGATCGGTGCGGAGATGGTCACCGGACTCATCATCATCATGCCCAGCGACAGCAGCACGCTGGAGACCACCAGATCGATCACCACGAACGGCAGGTACAGGTAGAAGCCAATGCGGAATGCATCCTTGAGCTCGCTCAACGCGTAGGTGGGCATGAGCGCGAACAGCGAGCGCTCATGGGGTTCCAGGGCCGGCAATGGCTGGCCGGGCTCGGCCTGGCGGGCACGTTCAAAGAACTCCAGCAGCTCCGGATCCGAGTATGTCGCCAGGTAGATCTTGTAACCGTCCAGGCTTGAATCCAGGAACGCGATCACGGCGGCAACCGAGTTCAGGGGTGCCTCAAGCGCCAGGTAGGCGTCGTACATGTTGGTCACGATCGGCTGCATGACGTAGAACGCCAGCATCAACGCCAGGGCGTTGAGCACCATGTTGGAAGGGACCTGCTGCAGGCCCAGTCCGTTGCGAAGAAGCACGAACACCACCGAAAACTTGAGGTAACACGTACCCGCCGCAATGATGAAGGGCAGCAGCGCGGCCATCGACATGACCGCGATCAGCGAGATGTCGTTGTTGACGAAGCTCATGTCAGTACGGGGGCCTGATGCAGCTGTACGCCCAGCTGGTCGCCCACCTGGACGAGTTCGCCACGGGCGATGACCTGGCCATTCACGCGCAGCTGCAGCTGCGTCCACGTGTCTACTGGAAGATTGAACACGGTGCCGGGCTGCAGTGCGCCCAGGTCACCAACCCGCTGCTGCAACTGGCACAGCACCACCTCGACGGTGACCGGCAGGCGCGCCACGTCCAGACCCGGCGCAGACGGTGCGGGGGCCACGGGCATTGGATCGAGCCCGACACCGTCGGCATCGTCCTCGACAAAATCAAACGGGGTATTCACAGAAACGGTCTCCAAGGTGAAATCGAAGGTGTAGAGGCGCTGCGCGCCGATGCGGGCAACAGGCTGGAACTGAGCCAACAGCAGCACGCTGCCGGGCGCGAGTGAGCGCAACCGCTGCATCGGCACGTGCAGGCGGGCTACTTCCAGGTCAACCGGAAGGCTTAGATTGACGATGGGATCGCGCGCCCCAAGCTGCGGCACAAGCTCGGCACGCTCGATCCATGCGGGGCCCTGTGCACTGGCCAGGAACGGACGCAGCTCGCGGCTGACCGCCGACAGGCCGGTCGGGACGACCTCGCGCAGTTCAACCAGCGCGTCGTCCAGCAGAACCTGGCGGATGTCCAGCAGGCGGCTGTCCGGCAGCCAGCACGCCAGGGTCTCCCGATCCACGAGCTCGGACCACGCCAGGCCTGACAGCGACGGCAACATGCGCGGACACCAGCTGTCGGCACTCACCACCAGCTGCAGGGTGCCGAACGGGCCTCGAACGTCAAACCGCAGCATGGCACCGTGCGAAGGTGGGACACCCCAGTCCACGGCCAGTCCCACGCGGGCGCATTGCGCGACCACCTGGGCCTGCGCGACGTCGTCGGCCGACAGTGCCGGAAACGGCCAGGCACAGGTGCTCATGGGGTGTCCTGCTCCTGCTGCTGGCGACGGCGACCGTCCGGGTCGGTGGTGCCCCCGCTTTCCACGCGCAGGTTCTCACCGGCCAGGCGGACCTGCAGGCCGTCAGGTGTCGTGCTGCTGCCCAGGGCCTGGCCGACCCTGGCGTTGGACGGCGTAGCCGTCCAGTGGCCGCCCAGCTGCCGTGCAATCGCCACCGAGTTGCCCGGTCCCCAACTGGTAAAGGCAACGTCCATGCGCGCTCCGGCGCTGGCACGTCGGGCCAGCACCTCCGCGGTCTTCTGCGCCTGCTGCACATGCTGCAGGTTGCGCTGGTTGGCGGTATTGGCTTCGCTGCGCGCCTGCCCGGCCTCGCCAGCAGCCGTCTCGGCGCTGTGCCGTGCCGCCGCATCCTGCGTGCTCAGTGCAGGCAGCGGCATGGCGCTGCCTTCATGCCTGCCCGGCGTACTTGCCGACTCGGTAACCGGGGCGCGCGACACCGTGTTGGGGGCGTCCGACACGCGCGGTGCCTCCGCACCCGCTTGAAGCGGATTCAATGCCAGCCGGCCTACACTGCGCCGTTCGGCGACGGTGCCGTCTGTCTCCACCGAACCTGGCGCAGGTGCATCCGTCGGCGAAGGAAGCGTCGCTGCGCGTGAGCGGTCATGCGTGTTTTCCGGCTGGGGCCTGGGCGCAGGGGTGTCGTCGGCTTCCGGCTGCGGGTCGGACGGAAGCGTGGCCACCGTCGGGGGCGGTGCCGGATTCGACGACTTCGGCACGCTGACCGGGCGCGGCCGCATGGCCAGCATCGCTTCGCGCGTCGCTGGGTCAGCGGCCACCCGCTCGATGAAGCCATCGGCCTCGTCACTGGAATCTTCGCGGGGTGTCTGCTCAGCGCGATCGCAGGTCGACTCGTCGTCCTGGTCCGGAACCACCGGCTCGGTGTCATCTTCCGGAAGATCCTTTATCGATTCCGTCGCGCCCGCATCGTCCGAAGTGGACGATGCGCCCATCGCATTGCGGTGCTCCTGCTCCATGCGCTTGGCCAGCGGCTGCACCGGTGCAGCCGCGCTCACGGCTTCCACGGCCGCGGTGTTGTCAATGGTCAACGACATGCATACTCCTCTTGAATCTGTCGTTCGTCGCGGCGCTGCTGCGCCTGCCGACGATGGCGTTCGATACGTGCGCCGGCTGCGTCCAGCCGCCGCGCACGTGATTGCTGGTGGGCGGCGTCGCGCCGCAGTTCGCTTTCCTGGCGACGCCCCTGTTCGGCCTGGGCCTGCAGGTCACGCGCACGAAGCTCACACTCAAGAACGTGCGCGCGCGCGATGGCCACCGCGCGCAGACGGTCAAACAGACGCTGCCGGTCCAGGCCCAGTTCGTGTCCTACCTGGGCGTCCAGCAACCTCGCATTGGCCTGCTGCTGCAGCGTATGGGCCTGCGCGTCGTGCGCGGCAGCAGCGGCCGCCTGCGCTGCCGCGTCGCGACGAAGGCGCTGCGCGCGGTGATCCACCCAGCGCGCAATCCGGCGCGGATCAGCGGAGGACGGCATGCAATCCCTCCACGGCCGCACTCGCCGGCACCCGCTCATGCAGCCCCTGGCGCAGGAACGCGTTCAGGTGCGGCTCGCGGGCCACCGCGTCGTCCTGATCGCGCTGCGCGCCGGGGCGGTATTCGCCGATGTCACGCAGCAGCTGAAGGTCTTCCAGCCGCCCCATCAGGCTGCGCAGCCGGCTGGCCGCTTCGCTCTGTTCGGCGCTGGCCAGCTGCGGAAAGAGCCGGCTGGCGCTGCGCAGTATGTCGATGGCGGGAAAGTGTCCACGCTGGGCGAGCCGGCCACTCAGGTGGATGTGCCCGTCAAGCAGCGACTTCACCTCTTCGCCGACCGGATCGGGGTCGGTATCGTCTTCCAGCAGCACGGTATAGAACGCGGTGATGCTGCCCTGCCGGGTATTGCCAGGCCGTTCGACCAGGTGCGGCAAGGCCTCGAAGACCGAAGCCGGGAATCCGCGTCGTGCCGGCGGCTCGCCTGCGGAAAGCGCCACGTCGCGCAATGCACGTGCGTAGCGGGTCGCGGAGTCCATCACCAACAGCACGCGGCTGCCCTGCTCGCGGAAGTACTCGGCAATGCGGGTCGCGACCATGGCCGCGTTGACCCGGGTCGCCGGCGATGTATCGGAGGTCGCCTGGACGAGAATGGTGCGTGCCGCGTTTGGGCCGCCGCCGATCGCCTCGACGAAGGCCGCCACCTCGCGTCCGCGTTCTCCGATCAGGGCCACCACGCGCACGTCGCAGTCGGCATTGTTCAGGAGCATTTCCATCAGTGTGGTCTTGCCGCAACCCGCAGCGGCGAATACGCCCATGCGCTGGCCTTCGCCCACGGTGAGCAGCGCATCGACCGCGCGGATGCCGGTATCGAACGGGGTGGCGATCGGCCGGCGCTGGCGATAGTCCAACGCGACCGCCTGCACCGAGGCCGCGCACCCGGCGGCAGGTCCCATGACGGTCGAGGCCGAGGAATCCGACCCAAGCCGTTCGACCACCTCGCCAAAACCATCCACCACGCAGCCCAGCAACTGTGGCCCAAGCCCCACCTGCAGCGGCTGCCCGGTCGGAACCACCAGCACGTCGGCAGCGAGACGCGACGGCGCGCCCAGCAGGGCCACGGTGGCGATGCCATGATCGACCCGGGTGACCACGCCGTGGGTCAGCAACCCGGCATCACCCGCTGAACGCCGCACGTGGCAGTGTTCGCCCACGGCCACCTTCGCCAGCGGCACACGCAGTTCCCCGGCACGCACCGCCAGGGGCCGCGCGCAGGGTCGCCACAATGGAACGATCGAGTTCACCGCAACAGCGCCTGCAGTTCCAGTACGCGGCCATGGAAGCTCTCAATGGCCTCGGCCATCAGCGACGACTGATGCTGGCACTCCTGCATCAGCATGCCACCCACCAGGGAAGCGTCGTCGATCACACGCAACGACAGGCAGCCATTGGCGAAGTGCGCCGACGGTGCCGAAAGCGCGACAAGCAACTCCTCGGCACGGTTGCTGAAGCGCAGGTCAGGCGAGGTTTCCAGCCGGCCCCACAGAAACACCGCATCCCCCACCGGATCGAGCAGCAGTTCGCCGACATCGGCGAACCCCATGACCACCGAAGAGTGGGTATCGAACTGGAACCGGGAGGGATCGCAGCCCAGTTCGTTCAACGCGGCAGTGAGGGTATCGAAGAGATGGTTCATATGCTTCTCATGACATCAAGGGTGACCGCGTCGGAGATCTCGCCGAACGAAAGCACCGGTGTCGCGGGGAGTTTGTTTTCGATGAACCGCTTGACGAAGCGGCGGATGTCGGGAGCCACCATCAGCACCACGTCGGGGCGATAGGCCGACACCTCGCCCACATGCAGGGCGAAGCGGTCCATCAGCTCGTTTGCCTCGGTGGGCTCCAGATTGAGGTACGCCGCACCCTGGCTCTGGCGGATTCCGCTGCGGATCTGGTCTTCCACCTGGCTGGACACCAGAATGGCGGGAATACGGCCGTCACGCGCGAAGCGCGCGGAGATGTAGCGGGCCAGCGCGCTGCGCACGTGTTCCACGAGGAGGATCACATCCTTCTCGCGCTGGCCCCACTGGGCCAGGGTTTCCAGCACGACCTTCATGTTCCGGATGGACACGTCTTCGCGCAGCAGACGCTGCAGCACCTCGGCCACGCGCTGGATGGGCATGTGCCGGTAGGCTTCCTTGACCAGTTCCGGGAAGCGCTTCTCCAACGCGTCCAGCACGTGCTTGGCCTCCTGGATGCCGAACAGTTCTCCGACGTTGCGCAGCACGGCCCCGTGGACCAGGCGCCGCAGTTCCTCGTAATCGGTGGAGACATCGCAGCCCATGGCCTGCACGTCAGCCTGCGAGGCAGCCGGCACCCAGCGCGCGACGCTGCCGTCGTGCGGAACGGTCAGGCCCATGTCCAGTGCATCCAGCTCGTCCTGGCGGCCGAGAACGCGCACATGCCCGCTGACGACCTGGCCACTGGCGGCCGGGATTTCGTTGATCAGCACCTTTACCTGATGATCCTGGACGGGCTCATGGGGTCGCAGCACGAATGCGGCCAACTGCATGCCCGTGTTGATGAAGGCGTCGTTACGCAGGCGCTCCTCCCACTTTTCAGTGGTCGCGACATCGTGCAGCGGGCCAGGCATCAGCAGGATCAGCGGCAGGGTCTCGCTGGTGAGGTTGCCGTTGGCGTCGCGGGTACCTTCCGTGCTGCCGGTTGCACCCGCGTTCCCCGGGCCAGCGCCTTCGTTGCTGGCAACGCTGCCGGTGCCACGTCGCATGCGCCAGAACAGCAGCGCGCCGAGGCCCAGCGCCAGACCGGCGAACACCGGCAGCGGGAACCCGGGCAGTAAGCCCATGAGCAGCACCAGGATGGCTCCGATTGCCAGCACGACGTTGCTGTTGAACAGTTCGCCCAGGATGCTGGCACCCAGATTGTTGTCCTCGCCGCTGACGCGGGTGACGATGAAACCCGCGCTGATGCAGATCAGCAGCGCCGGGATCTGAGCCACCAGTCCGTCACCGATGGTCAGCAGGGTGAAGGTGTTGAGCGCTTCGCCGAACGGCATGCCATGCTGCAGCATGCCGACGGCGATGCCGCCGAACAGATTGACGAACACGATCACGATGCCGGCGATGGCATCGCCCTTGACGAACTTCATGGCACCGTCGTACGACCCGTACAGCTGGCTCTCGCGCTCGACGTCGCGACGGCGGCGCTGTGCTTCCTCGGAGGTGATGGCCTCGGCACGCAGGTCGGCGTCGATGCTCATCTGTTTGCCGGGCATGCCGTCCAGCGAGAAGCGCGCCACCACTTCACCGATCCGCTCGGAACCCTTGGTGATCACGATGAACTGGACCAGGGTGATGATCGCGAAGATGACCGCGCCCACGACGAGGTTGTCGGCGACCACGAACTCACCAAAGGCGTTGATGATGTGCCCGGCGTCCGCATCGACCAGGATCAGGCGGCTGGTACTGACCGACAGCGCCAGCCGCATCAGGGTGGTGAACAACAGCACCGAGGGGAAGGTGGAGAAGCTGAGAATCCGCTCCACGTAGAACGAACTGAGGAAGATGACGATGGCCACTGCCATGTTCAGCGCGATCAGCACGTCCACCACCAGGGTCGGCAATGGAATGATCAGCATCGCCACGACCACGGCCATGAGCGCTACCAGGGCCAGCTCTGGCCGCAACATGCCGCGGGCGCGTGCCGCCCAGCCGCCGTTCGGGGTCATCGCCGTGCTCATGCCAGACCTCCCGCGAAGCCACCGGCGCGCCCGCGATCACGCTTCATGCTTTCCACCACCATGGTCTCCAGTTGCTGGATGGCCGTCTCACGCGCTTCCGGGCCGACCCATATCGCGTCCGGCAGGTCTTTGAGGGCACGTCGCAGGGCCTGGACCAGGCGCACACGCTGGTCGGTTGCCAACGCGACACGGGCGGCGGCGAGCGGGCCGGTGAACAGGCCCTTCCAGTCCTGCAGGCCGCGCACGACGTCGAGCAGGCCCACCACCACCGCATCGGCACGCGTTGCCATGCGCACCAGCAGGCCGGTGCGCTCGATGTCATGGACCAGCAACTGGTCCACCGAGCGCAGCACGGCCAGCTTGCGCACCTGTCCCAGCAGATAGCCGAACTCGTGCAGCGAGGCGCTGGGATCGAGCGAGAACATGTCGGCGGCGATCGCCTGCTCCATGAAGTCGACGATGACCGCGCGCCGCTCGAATCCGTACTGCTCGATCCAGGCGATGTACTCGCCTGCGCAGTCGTGCGGGTTGCCGAGGAAGTCGCGATAGCTCTGCCGCAGCGCACGCGCGGTCAGCTGCGAACCTCGCGCGGTCAGCCGCGCTTTCACCGCGACGTTGGCACCGCCACGCACGGCGGCACCCTGGCCCTGTGCGGCCTGCTCCTCGAGCAGCTGCTCAAGCGCCGCTTCCAGCAGCTCGTGCATGGCCTCCAGTTCGTCTTCCGTCAGCAGCGCACGAAGCACCGCGAGCACGTCGCTGGGGTCGGGAAACAGCTGCTTCAGCAGCGACATCACCTGCGAGGGGCTGCGCATGCCACCCAACAGCTCACGGAAGCCGGACAGCTTCTGGTGAACCTTTTCGTCCAGGACATGGTCGATCCAGGCCTCGGTGGCAAACGCGGCGGGGCCATTCTGCTGGTTGCGCCGCATTGCCAGCGATGCCATCAACGCACTGGCGTCGTCGGCAGCCGCCATGGCCAGTGCCAGCACCCCCGGACGACGCGGAGCCGGTGCCTGGGTGCGGGCCTCGCCGTCGCCGTCCACCTGATCGGAGGAGGACGCCTGCCGCGAGGACTGCACCGGCACCGCCGGTGCGGATCGATTAATCGCGGGGAGCGCCATGCGCGGCCTCCATGGCGGGCAGGTCCCGCTTGATGTCGTGCAGGACGTCCTGCGGCGATTCACCCACTTCGTGGCCGTAGAGACTCTGCAGGCGCGCAGCATCGAGCATGTCGCGCTCACCGAGCACACGCGGCTGGATCAGGAATACGCGCACCAGGTTCTCGTGGCTGCGGGTGTCCTGCCCGAACAGCTTGCCCACGCCAGGCATGCGGCGCAGCCCGGGAATGCCGGTCTTGCCGTTGTCCAGCGACTGTCGCGTATAGCCACCGACGAGCAGGCTGAGCTGATGGGGCACCCGCGCCACGGTGTCGATGAGGGTCCGGTTGACCATCGGCACTCCGCCTTCGAAGCTGGCGCTCTGCGCGGCACCGTCTTCGATGGTGAGCTGCATTTCCACTTCGTCATGACTGGAGATACGCGGACGCACGTTGACCAGCGTGCCGTAGGTCACCGGTTCCAGCGAGGCGGTCCGTTCGGCCAGCAACTGGGTATAGAACGTCTGGTTGCTGTCGAAATAGGCGGGGATGTTCTCCTGCGTCATCAGCACCGGGCGCGATACGATCTGGGCATCGCCGGTGCTGGTCAGCGCCTGCACCGAGGCAAGGAAGCGCGGTCCGTCCAGAGCGGTGGCCGGGATGCCGTCATTGATGCCGATCTGCAGCCGGTTGCCGATGTTGATGCCACCGCTCCAGCTGACCCCCAGGCGGTCCAGCTCGGTTTTCTTGATGTCGATGATCCAGAGCGAGAGCTCAATCTGTTTGCGCGGGATGTCGAGCTCGGCGACCAGCCGCTTGATCTGCTCGATCTGTGCCAGCGTGCCTCGCACGATCAGGCTGTTGGTTTCCGAATAGGGCATCACCCGTGCCGGACCGGGCCCCACCGGTACGCGCTCGGGTTGGGGCGCGGGAATGCGCGCTGGTACGGCGGCGGGCAGGGGCTCCTCGACCACCGCGGTGGGGTCGGCGGGCAGCGCGGCCGGCTGCTTGACCACCGTGCCGAAGTCGCCAAGCTGGAGGACATCCCCCAGCGTGGAGGCCATGCCTGGGACCTCCAGGGCACTTCCACGCACCGCATAGCGACGACCACTGACGAAGCTGTGCTCCAGCTTGATCACTTCCACATGGTGCGGACTGGCATCGGCACCTTCGTACAGGTCGTCGAGATAGCGCGCGGCGTTGAGCACGATGTCCACGTACACCGGGGGGCCCGCCACGTAGAACGTGCCGTCGGCTCCGCCGCCGCGCACCGGATAGCGCAGGTCAGCCAGTCGCGCCTTGCGCAGGAAGTCGTTCAGCGTGGCCACAGAGGTGGAGCGCAGCCGACCCACGGCGTTCTTCTGCTCGCTGGATTCGTACACATAGATCGACTGGTTGTCGCTGTACCAGACCAGGCCGACATCGGCGGAGACCTTGTTCAGCACCTCGAACGGGCGCGCGAGGTCGAAGCTGCCGCTGACTTTCTTCCGCTGCGCCTTCGCGCTGACCACCACGGCCTGACGAGCCTTGGCCCCGATGGCGTTGAGCAGATGTTCGGCACTTTCCGCACGCGAAACAAAGCCCGATGCGTGCGGCAGGTCGGCACGATCGGAGATGGCGGTGCCCTCCAGCGGCGTCTGGGCATGCGCCGCAGGCGCACTGCCAGCATGGACAACAGCAGTAATGAACAACAGGGAGTACGACAGGGAACGCATGGATCACTCGGCAGGCGTCTTGACGGCGCGGTAGACGGACAAAGGGGAGCAGCCGATCAGGGCCTTGATGTCGGTGCAGAAGTGCGACAACGAGGCATAGCCGTGGTCGGCGGCCAGATAGGTGAACGAATGCGCGCGGCCCGGGTAGGCCAGCAGCGTCCGCGCGGCGCGCAGGATGCGCAGCTCGCGTTTGAGCGGACGTCCCAGCACCTGTCGGCAGCGGCGATGGAACTGGGCAGAAGACAGCCCATAGCGCTCGGCGAGCGCGGCCACGCTGTTCTCGCCGCCCTCCTTCAACAGAAAGCGCATCAGACCGTAGCTCTCACTGCGGGCCAGATGACGCAGGAGCGCTGCCAACGGGGTGCCTGCGGCATGGTCGAGCGCCATGCATTGCGGCGCGCGCGCCAGCTGGTCGATCAACCAGGTCGCTGCCACCTCGGGCTCCTCCAGCGCGGCCGCCACCGGCCAGCAGACCGTTGGCGGCTCGGCGCTATGGCGGACGGCGTCGCGCACGTGGTCGAAGTGGGCCAGCGCACGCGCCATGCCGCTGCCGGCCAGCGGGTGCGCAGCGAGCCCCTCATGACGAGGCGCGCTGGTCCCGGCCAGCAGCAGCCTCTGCCCGGGGGCCATGCACACCCGGCTGCCCGCAATCGACAGCACGACGCTGTCCTGCCCTGCGTTGACGATCACCTGCATGCATCACCTCCCGTTCGGACCCGATTACGCGGACGGCGCGGTTGGCACCCTCTTCGACACGGCCGGCATGATGGCGACGGGGGGAGGTGGAGGCTCTACAAGAAATTCGAAAGCGCCGACGGTTTGGGGTATACCCGTGACTCTGTTCAGAACTGGCGTGCGCCGCCCGCACGATTTCCGCCCATGTCATCCCCCCTGCTCGGCCTTCACCACGTGGCGCTGATCTGCGCCGACTACGCGCGCTCGCGCGATTTCTACGTCCGGGTCCTGGGCCTGACCGTACTGGCCGAGCATTACCGGGCCGAACGCGACTCCTGGAAGCTGGACCTGGCCCTGCCCGACGGCGGCCAGCTGGAGCTGTTCTCCTTTCCGGAGCCGCCGCCTCGGCCCAGCAGACCGGAAGCACAGGGTCTGCGACATCTCGCCTTCCGGGTGGCGGCGCTGGAACCGGTGATCGCGCGACTGGAACAGGAGGGCGTGGCGTGCGAGCCGATCCGGGTCGACGAGTACACCGGGCGGCGGTTCACGTTCTTTGCGGATCCCGATGCGCTGCCGCTGGAGTTGTACGAGGCTGGCTGAACGAATTCAGACGTCTTGCGCGGGGAGGCATCCGCGCCGCGCGCCCGCGTTCCGTACCTAGGCGAATGGGTATACAGTCGCAGGGTGCCGGCATCGCGCCGGTTTTCATGAACATCCCTGGGAGGGGAACCATGCGCAAGACGTTCAAGACCCTGCTGCTGGCCATGCCGCTGGTAATGGCCGCAATGTCGGCCAGCGCCGCTGACAGCGCCGTGGGCCGCTGGAAGACCATTGACGACAAGACCGGCGAGACGAAATCCATAGTCGAGATCACCAAGGCGGCCAACGGCAGCCTGAGCGGCAAAGTGCTCGAGGTCCTGAAATCCGACAAAGGCCCCAATCCGGTCTGCAGCGATTGCAAGGGTCCGAACAAAGGCAAGCCGATCAAGGGCATGACCATCCTATGGAACCTGTCCCAGAACAGCGGCAGCACCACCGAATGGTCCGGCGGCACCATCCTGGACCCGGCCAATGGCAAGACCTACAAGTCCAAGCTGGAACTGCACCCGGGCGGCAAGAAGCTGGACGTCTCGGGATGCATTGCCATCATCTGCCGCGCCCAGACCTGGGTGCGCGAGTAAGCAGCGCCCTCCGGGCCGTTCACCACCATCCGACGGCCGAAGCGGCAACGCTTCGGCCTTTTGTCTTGACAGGGCGTGCGATAATCCCGCGTTCCCCTGGCAACTGCGTTCATCATGACCCGCACCGCTCTCGTCACCACCGCCCTGCCCTACGCCAACGGCCCCCTGCACCTGGGTCACCTGGTCGGCTACATCCAGGCTGACATCTGGGTACGCGCGCGGCGAATGAGCGGCGGAAAGACCTGGTTCGTGTGCGCCGATGACACCCACGGCACCCCGATCATGCTCGGCGCGGAGAAGGCCGGCGTGACCCCGGAAGTGTTCATCGCCAACATCCAGGCCAGCCACGAACGCGACTTTGCCGCCTTCGGGGTCGATTTCGACCATTACGACTCGACCAACTCGGCCGGCAACAAGGCGCTGACCGAGGCCTTCTACCTGAAGCTGGAAGCCAACGGGCATATTTCGCGGCGTTCGGTGGCGCAGTTCTACGACCCCGAAAAGGGCATGTTCCTGCCGGATCGCTACATCAAGGGCATCTGCCCGACCTGCGGCAGCGCCGACCAGTACGGCGACAACTGCGAAGTCTGCGGTTCGACCTACGCGCCGACCGACCTGAAGGACCCGAAGTCGGTCATTTCCGGTGCCACGCCGGAAATCCGCGATTCGGAGCACTTCTTCTTCGAAGTGGGCCGCTTCGAGGCGTTCCTGCGCGAATGGCTGGCCGGCGATGTGGCCCTGCCCGGGGTGAAGGCCAAGCTCGGTGAATGGCTGAATGCCGAAGGCGGCCTGCGCGCATGGGACATCTCGCGCGACGCGCCCTACTTCGGCTTCGAGATTCCGGGCCAGCCGGGCAAGTACTTCTATGTCTGGCTGGATGCGCCGATCGGCTATCTGTCCAGCTTCCAGGCGCTGTGCGCGAAGACAGGCGAAGATTTCGAGTCGCACCTGCGCGCCGGCACCAGCACCGAGCTGCACCACTTCATCGGCAAGGACATCGTCAACTTCCACGGCCTGTTCTGGCCGGCGGTGCTGCACGGCACCGGTCACCGCGCCCCCACCCGCCTGCACGTGAACGGTTACCTGACCGTGGAAGGGGCCAAGATGTCCAAGTCGCGCGGCACCTTCGTCATGGCGCGTACCTACCTGGATGTCGGCCTGGAGCCGGAGGCGCTGCGCTACTACTTCGCTGCCAAGTCCAGCGGCGGCGTCGACGACCTGGATCTGAACCTGGGTGACTTCGTCGCCCGCGTGAATGCCGACCTGGTCGGCAAGTTCGTCAATCTGGCCAGTCGCTGCGCCGGCTTCATCAGCAAGCGCTTCGACGGCCGTCTGGCCGATGCGCTGCCCGATGCGGCGCAGTACGACCGCTTCGTGGCGGCCCTGGGTCCTATCCGCGAGGCTTACGAACGCAATGATCCGGCGGCGGCACTGCGCCTGACCATGGCACTGGCCGACGAAGCCAACCGCTACATCGACGACCAGAAGCCCTGGGTGATCGCCAAGCAGGAAGGGGCCGAGGCCCAGTTGCAGGCCGTCTGCAGCCAGGGGCTGAACCTGTTCCGCGTGCTGGTCACCGCACTGAAGCCGGTGCTGCCGGCCACTGCCGCGCAGGCAGAAACCTTCCTGGCCTCGCCGGTGCAGTCCTGGACCGACATCGTCCGCCCGCTCACCGCGCACACCATTGCGGTGTTCGTCCCGCTCTTCACCCGTATTGACCCGAAACTGATCGACGCCATGACCGACGCTTCCAAGGACACCCTCGCTGCCGCTCCAGCTGCGCCCACTCCGGCCAAGGCCGCCAAGCCAGCCGCTCCTGCGGCGGTGCCCGCTCCCGCCGCTGCGGCAGGCGATGCAACGCCGGCGTACATCGGCATCGACGACTTCGCCAAGCTTGACCTGCGCATCGGCAAGGTGCTGGTATGCGAGTTCGTGGACGGCTCGGACAAGTTGCTGCGCTTTGAACTGGATGCTGGCGAGCTCGGCAGGCGCCAGATCTTCTCCGGCATCCGCAGCAGTTACGGCGAACCGGAAGCGCTGGTCGGCCGCAGCGTGGTCTTCATCGCCAACCTGGCTCCGCGCAAGATGCGCTTCGGCCTGAGCGAAGGCATGATCCTGTCGGCAGGTTTCGACGGCGGCGCGCTGGCACTGCTGGACGCCGACAGCGGTGCACAGCCGGGCATGCCGGTTCGTTGATCGGCAAGGTGCCACGACCAACGGTCGTGGCCTACCGGGAGGTGGTGATTGGAGCTTGCTCTGTTTGACTTCGATAACACCGTCACCGACTGTGACACCTACGCCCGCTTCCTGCGTCGCGTTGCCACGCCGGAACAGCTTGCCCATGCCTGGTGGAAAGTCGGTCCGTGGCTGCTGGCGTATCGGCTGAAGCTGATCTCGGCCGAGCGTATCCGCGCCCGCGTCACCCGGCTGGTGATGCGCGATCGCCACGGCGACGACATTGCCGCCCAGGCCGCCGGCTTTGCCCGCGAGGTGCTGCCGGAGGTGGTACAACCCAGGATGCTCGAGCAGATCCGCTGGCACCTCAGGCAGCATCACACCGTAGTGATCGTGTCCGGGTCGCTCGACCTCTACCTGCGGCCGTGGTGCGAGAGCCTGGGCGTGGAACTTATCTGCAACCGTCTTGAAGGGAAGGACGGACGGCTCACCGGCCGTTACGCTGATGGCGACTGTGGGCCCTGCAAGGCAGAACGCATCCGCAGCCGTTATGACCTGTCGCGTTACCTGCGCATCCATGCGTATGGAGACAGTATTGAAGACCGGCCGATGCTGGCGCTTGCGCATGAGCGCTGGTACCGCGGCAAACCGTTGAAATGAACCTCCCGCGCAGCCGACGCCACGCATGAACGCCTCCCGCCTCCCGCTGACCGAACGCCTGGACCGGCTGCTGCCGCAGACCCAGTGTGGGCAATGTGGCTTTATGGGCTGCCGCCCCTACGCCGAGGCGATGGCGCGTGGCGAGGCGGGCGTGGAACGCTGTCCGCCCGGCGGCGATGCGGGCGCGCGGGCGCTGGCGCAGGTGCTGGGCGTGACCGCGGTGCCGTTTGATCGCAGCCGGGGCGAACACAAACCCGCCCAGGTCGCGGTGGTGGTGGAAGCCGACTGCATCGGCTGCACCAAATGCATCCAGGCCTGCCCGGTGGATGCCATCGTGGGCGGTGCCAAATACATGCACACCGTCATCGCTGACCTGTGCACCGGGTGCGAGCTGTGCATTCCACCGTGCCCGGTGGATTGCATCGAATTGATTGCCACGGATCACGACCAACGGTCGTGATCTACCGGTAGGCCACGCAAGCAGCGCTACAAGCGCTGCTAACGTCGTTCATCGACGGCCCGAAGGGTTGTGCCCGCAGGGCGCACATACCGTTGGTCGTGGCGCACGGGTTACGGCAGCGCAGCAGTAACCACGATCTCCACCTTCCACGACGGGTCGGCCAGCTTGGCCTCGACGGTGGCGCGTGCGGGGGTCATGCCCGCCACCACCCATTCGTCCCACGCGGCGTTCATGCCGGCGAAATCGTTGATGTCGGCCAGGAACACTTCCGCACGCAGGATGTGTTGTTTGTCGCTGGCGACGAGCGCGAGCAACTTGTCGATCTCCGCCAGCACCTGTCGGGTCTGACCGGTGATGTCCTGGCTGGTGTCTTCCGGAATCTGACCGGACAGATACGCCACCTTGTTGTGCACGGTCATTTCGGACATGCGCGGACCGACGTCAAAACGCTCCAACATGGGGAACTCTCCTCTGCAATGGAGGCCCATTGTCGCCGATGCCGGTGGGGCTGTCCGTGAGCAGGCTCGAATCTGCATGCTCCATCCCGCCACAGCGGGCACAGCCGGACCTCTTGGCAATGCCGCCATCCAGGCGCACGATGCCCCGTCGCGGTACGCCGCGCGCGTTGACGTCTTCATCGCCCTGCCCGGAGCACGCTGCCTCGATGACAGATCCTTCCCCTGCGCCGGCTTCGGCGCATTCCGGCTGGCGGCGCGCTGCCACCGTGGCATTCAGTCTGGCCATTCTGGCCTTGGCATTGCATGGGCTTGCCAACGAATTCGACGAGCACGGCTACCGCGCCATACGTGAAGCATTCCGTGCGTTGGGCGGCGGCCAGATCGCACTTGCGGTGGTGCTGGGCCTGGCCAGCTATGCCTGCCTGATCGGATTCGACGCGATTGGCCTGCGCCGCAGTGGCAGGCATCTGCACCCCGCACGAATAGGCATCACCGCTTTTCTGGCCCACACCCTGGGGCAGACGCTGGGCTTTGCCGCGCTCACCGGCGGTGCCGTGCGCCTGCGCGGTTATGGCAGCGCCGGGCTGAGCCTGGGCGAGGTCGGCCAGGTGGTGCTGATGAGCACACTGGGTTTCGTGTTCGGTGCCTGGCTGCTGCTGGCGCTGGCTTTCGTGCTGGAACCGGAAGCGGCCGCACTCGCGCTGCCCGTTCCGGTGCCGGTCGTGCGTGCGCTCGGCGTGCTGGCCCTGCTGGGCTATGCGTTCACGGTGCTGCTGGTCGGCCGCGATGGCCGCACCTTCCATATCCGCGGCCACGCGCTGTGGCTGCCTGACCGCCGCACGATGCTCGGGGTGACCCTGCTGAGCGTGGTCGAGCTGGTGCTGGCGGCGGCGGCGTTCTACGTGCTGCTGCCGATGGATGCTCCCACCGGACTGCCCGGTTTCGTCGGGCTGTATCTGGTCGCGGTGCTGGCCGGCCTGATCTCAAGCGTGCCCGCAGGACTGGGCGTCTTCGAATGGAGCCTGCTCAAGCTGCTGCCACAGGTAGCCCCGGCGGCAGTGCTGGCCGCCGCGCTGATCTATCGGGTGACCTACTACGTGCTGCCGCTGCTGCTGGCGACGATGCTGGCGGTCGCTCCCGCGTTGCGCCGCCCCCTGCGGGCCGGTGCCGGTGCCACCCGCGCCGGCTGGACCGCGCTGCGGCCGTGGCTGCCGCAGATCATCGCGCTGGCCGTGTTCAGCGTCGGTGCGGCCCTGGTCATTGATGGAACGTTGCCCACACCGCGCCGGCACCTGCTGCATGCCTCACTGCCGGTACTGGAGACCTCGCACCTGCTGGGCAGTCTGGCCGGGGTGGCGCTACTGCTGATCGGCCAGGGTCTGCAACGGCGCAGCCACGCTGCGTGGGTGCTGGCGCTGGGCATCTGCGTGGCCGCGCCACTGCCGATCTGGCTGCGCGGGGGACAGGTGCTGATCGCGCTGTCGGCGGTGCTGGTGGCGATGGCCCTCTGGGCTTCCCGACGCGAGTTCTACCGCCAGGGGGCGCTGCTGGATGAGGCCTGGTCGTGGCCGTGGATCCGCAACCTCGGGCTGGTGCTGGTGGCGGTGATCTGGCTGTTGTTCTTCGTTTACAGCCACGTGGAGTACCAGAACGAACTGTGGTGGCAGTTCGCGGTGCAGGGCAATGCGCCGCGTGCACTGCGGGCGCTGCTGATGGTGGCGGTGGCATTGACCGTGTTCGGTCTGGCGCGCCTGCTGCACAGCACCCGTACACCGCTGCCGCCGGTCGACGCGGCGACACTCGACGCCCTGGCACCGGTACTCGCCGGTGCCGGGGATACCCAGGCCTGCCTGGTACTCACTGCAGACAAAGCGGTGCTGCGCGACGATGCGCAGCGCGGCTTCGTGATGATGCAGCGATATGGCGGCTCGCTGATCGCCATGGGCGACCCGGTCGGACCGCCCGACGTCGCGCGCGCGCTGATCTGGCGATTCCGCGAAGAAGCCGATCGCCTCGGCCTGCGGCCGGTGTTCTACCAGGTGGGTGAAACGTACTGGCAGACCTACCTCGACCTGGGACTGAGCCTGGTGAAGCTGGGTGAAGAGGCGATGGTGCCCCTGCACGACTTCAGCCTGGAAGGGCGCGAACGCGCCGACCTGCGCCAGGCCTGGAATCGCGGCAAGCGCGGCGGCCTCAGCTTCCGCGTCGCCAGCACAGACGAGGTGCCAGCCCTGATTCCGGCGCTCGCGGAGGTGTCACAGCAATGGCTGGAAGACAAGGCCGGCGACGAAAAGGGGTTTTCGCTGGGCAGCTTCAGTGCGCCCTATCTGTCCCGGTTTCCGGTCGCGCTGGTGGAAGCGGAAGGCCGCATTGTCGCCTTCGCCAATCTGTGGGAGGCACCGGCCGGGCACGAACTGTCGGTGGACCTGATGCGCCATGTGAACGATGCCCCCAAGGGCACGATGGATTACCTTTTCATCGAACTGTTCCTGTGGGGCCGCGCACAGGGCTACCAGCGATTCTCGCTGGGCATGGCTCCGCTGTCGGGGCTGGCACAGCACCGTCTGGCCGGTCGCTGGAACCGGTTTGCCAACCTGGTGGCGCGGCACGGCGAACGCTTCTATGGATTCAGTGGACTGCGCCGTTTCAAGTCGAAGTTCGCACCGACGTGGCGCGCGCGCTATCTGGCGGCACCGGGCGGGATGCACCTTCCGGCGGCGCTGCTGGATGCGACGCGGTTGATCAGCCGGGCACCGCGCTGACACGCATGGCGATGTGCGCGCGCAGGATCATGGCGTTGACACGCATGGCGTGTCACTACGACCCTGGGTCGCACGATCCTGGGGTCGAACGGTGTTGGTGGGCGAACCGCGTTGTAGGGACACGCCATGCGTGTCCGGACGCGCTCATTGCGCTGGCACATGCTCCAGAAGCGTGCGTGCGAGCAGATCGTAGTCACCTTTGAAATGATGGTCACCCGGCAGCGCGATCACCTGCGCCTGGCCCGCGGGCAGGTCGGGGCACAGTGCGTCCTTGTCGTCCTTGCCGTACAGGCACAGCGTGTGCTGCGCCGGCAGCTTGGCGATCTCCGGCGCGATCGGTACCCCGCCCCCGCCGCCGCCCAGCCAGTTGCTGACATGGAATTCGTAGTCGGCCTTGCGGCCCACCGACATCAGCCCGACCAGCGCGACCGCATCGCGGGTGCCAGGTTCAAGCTGGTTGACTGCTGCGGGCAGTACATCCGCCCCTTGCGAGAAGCCGATCAACAGCAGCCGCTTGCGCTGCCACTGCTGCTGGTAATGGGCGGCAATACGCTCGAGGTCGCGGGCAAAGCCGGCCGGCGTGCGCTGGGTCCAGAAGTAACGCAGCGAGTCGACCCCGACCACCGCGACACCGGCCTCGGCCAGCGTTGCGGCGACTTCCTTGTCCAGGCCGGCCCAGCCGCCATCGCCGGAGACGAAGATGGCCAGCGTGTCGCCGCCCTTCGCCGCTGGGATCTCCACCACCGGAAGCCCGCTCAGACCCTGCGGTGGCGGGGAAAGACTGACGCCCTTCTGCGCCCCCAGCACCTGCGCGGCGGCCAGCAGCCCCGGTACATCACTGCTCGCGCCGGTGCGCTGGAACTCGCGCGCCAACCCCACCTTGCGCACGAAAGCCGCCGCACTGCCGACCGCGCATTGTGCGTCGCCGGCGGCGTTCAACCACGGAAAATTCAACTCGGCAGGCACCAGCCGCCCGTGGCTGACACCGGCACCACAGACCTGGCGTTCGCGTGCCACGTCGGGACAGAAGCCGGTGGTCAGCACACCCGCGAACACCTGGGTGTCGGCCTGCGCCGCCACCGCATAAGCCAGCTCGGCCCCCCTGCCATCGCCGCCGATCAACGGCAGGTGATAGCCCGGCACGTGCAGGTAGGCCTGGAAGAAGCGCGAAAAGTTCTCGACGTCACCTGCGCCGAATGCGCAGCTGCCGCCGTCGGCGGCAACGGCCTGATGCAGCCGGGCGACATCCACCCGCGCCACCAGCGCGCCCTGCCCGCGCAGCGCCTCAATGCGCTGCGTGGTCAGTGCCGATTCGCGGCCGCCGTCAAACCACACCACCACGCGCTGCGGCTGGCCTTCCGGCACGTACATCGGCACATCATGAAAGCGACCGTGGCTGACCTGCTGCGGCGCGGCGTGTGCGCCGGCGCTCAACAGTCCGCATAGAACCACACCCCACCACTGCCGCCTGCTGAGTGCCCGCATCGTGACGCTTCCCGGAAAAGTCAGCCCACGATACCCCGGTGGCGCGCCAAGGGGATGTACAGAGCGTGGCGTCAGCGGGCAACGCGTCGGGTCTGTCGCCACTGTTGCAGCGCGACCGCTGCCAGCCACAGCACCACGGCGGCGATGACCAGCTTCTGCCCTGCCCCGCGCGGTGGACCGCGCCACAACACGTGCAACCACAGCAGCACGAAGCACAGCCAGGCCCACCACCAGGCCAGCGCGGCCCAGCGCGTCCAGTGCGGGTCGGCGCGCAGATACCAGCTCTGCAGCAGCATTGCCACGCTCACGCACAGAAACGCGGTGTTGGCCGCCAGACCGTGCACCAGCGGGGCGAGCAGAGGGGCCGTTTCCGGCAACCAGCTGTCGCCCACCGCGACCCCCATCAAGCCCAGACCCGCCAGTCCGAACAACAGCGGCGCGGCAATGCTGCGCCGCGGTGACTGCAGCCCGACGTGCAGAGACCACGCGAGCAGGATGATCGCCACCGCCAGCACGCAATATGCCGTGCGCAGCGCCAGGCCCCAGGGACCATGCAGATACAGGCTCAGCGTGGCCTGGACCCAGTCCAGATCATCGCGGGCCCATTGCGTCCACAGCGCCGTCAACACAAACGCGCACAGGGCCAGCAGCGCCATCAACGCGATCGATGCCTGGGCGCGGCTCAATGCCGGTGTTGCCGTGGATGGGATCATGCGCGGGCGACCTCAGGGTGCAGTTTCAGGGTGGCGCAGCTTCCAGGCAGCCAGCGCCGCGCGGTAGCGCTGCAGTTCCTCGCTGTAAAGGTCCAGCACGCACAACGGACAGCCACTGCCGCAACATTCGTTCGGGCCGGGCTCTTCCGGCGGCAGCGGGCGGGGATCGGCATCGGGCGGAAGAACGGGATCGGGCATCGGCAAGGCGGGCGGCAGGTGAACCGGGCCAGTGTAAACGACGCTCAGCGGCCCAGCCGACGACGCAGATTGGCACGGGCCGCCGCATCGAGTCGCTGATGGAAGAAGTCGCTCAGGAAAATGCGCGGGCGCTTGAGCAGTTGTGCGAGAAAGCGCCTGCGGTTGATGCGGAACAGGAACCCCGGCACATGGCCGGCATACTCTTCGGCAATGCCACGGTCGTAGGCCTCGAATACGTCCGCTGGGGCTCCCAGGATGGCCATGTCGCAATCCAGGAACAGCGCCGCCTGGTCGTCTACATCGTCGCGACCCAGTGCACCGTGCCGGGCGGTCAACCCGATCAACTGCTCGACCCGCGCCACGTCCACGCCCGCACCAGGCAGCCAGCGCTCGATCTGCGCGCGCGCCAGCGCCGCCGAACGCGTTTCATTGTCACTGCGACCGGCGTCGTAGATGGCGTCATGATAGAGCGCGGCCAACTGCACCTCACGGGGCTGCGTCCAGCCCGGGCCTTCGGCGACCTCCTGGCAGTGCTGCAGCACCGCACGTACGTGCGCGAAGCTGTGGTACGCCCGCGGCGGCAGGGCGTACGCGGTTTCCAGGTCGGCCTGCATGGCTGCCGGCAGGGTGATCGGCGCGAAGGTCATGGACGCATGATTGGCCGGCGAACGGGGCGCTGGCAAGCGACCACCGTCGCGTCGGCCGACAAACGGCGCGCCGTGGGGGACCGGCCGGCCTATGCTGGCAGCTGAGAGACGCCCTGCCTGTGAGGTGACCGCGATGTCCGCGTGGACTGTTCCTGCCCTGCTCGGCATGAGCCTGGCGACTCTGCTGGCCGC
>NZ_RHPP01000160.1 GCF_003935715.1 Stenotrophomonas sp. 278
CTGCACATCGAGCGCGGCGACCAGGGCGTCCCAGTCGGCATAGCCCAGCGTGGCGGCCAGGCGCAGGCGGTCGGTGGGGTCGCTGGACAGCGCGTGGGTCTGAGCGTCGCGCAGCATCTGCAGGCGGTTCTCCAGCCGGCGCAGGAAGTCGTAGGCGTGCAGCAGGTCCGCGCCGTCCTGCGGGTCCATCTGCCCGCAGGCGACGAGCGCGGGCAGCGCGTGCAGAAGGCGGCGCTCGCGCAGGGTGGCCTCACGCCCGCCGCGGATGAGCTGCAGGGCCTGGGTGAGGAACTCGATCTCGCGGATGCCGCCGGGGCCGCGCTTGATGTCGTCGAACATGTCCTTGCGCGCGACTTCGGCGGTGATGGCAGCCTTCATTTCGCGCAGGCCGTCGAGGGCGGTGAAGTCGAGATAGCGGCGGTAGACGAACGGGCGCAGGGTCTGCAGCCAGGCTTCGCCGGCGGCGATGTCGCCAGCGACGGCGCGGGCCTTGAGCCAGGCGTAGCGCTCCCAGTCGCGGCCCTCGCGCTGGAAGTAGTTGTCCATGCCGGCGAACGAGAGCGCGACGCGGCCGGCATTGCCGAACGGACGCAGGCGCAGGTCGACGCGGTGGCTGAAGCCGTCGACGGTGGTGTCGTCGAGCAGGCGCGCGAGACGCTGGCCGAGGCGCGCGAAGTATTCCTCGGCAGCTAGTGGGCGGGGGCCGTCGGATTCGCCGCCCTGCGGGTAGGCGTAGACGAGGTCCACATCGGAACTGAAGTTGAGCTCGCCGCCGCCAAGCTTGCCGAGGCCGAACACGACCAGTCGCTGGGCGCTGCCGTCGGTGCTGGCGCGGACGACGCCGTGGCGGCTGGCGAATTCCTGTTCCAGCGCGGTGAGCGCAAGGCCGAGGCAGTCCTCGGCCAGCGCGGTGGCTCCGCGCAGGGTGGCGGGGACGTCGTCGAGCCCGTTCAGGTCGCGCCAGATCAGCCGGGTGGAGGCGGCGGTGCGGTAGCGGCGCAGACGGACCGGCCAGTCGCTGGGGTGCTCGGGATCGAGTTCCGGCAGCGGGATCGGCGGGCAGTCGTTTTGGGTCAATTGCGACAGAAGTGCGGGCTGGCGGCACAGCGTGTCGATGGCGAAGTCGCTGGCTAGGGCGAGTTCGCGGAGCTGGTCGAGGACGGGTTCGGTGGGGGGCCAGTGGGGCGTGTCGGCCAGGCTGAGGGCCAGGCGCGCCAGGGCGCGGTCTACCAGAGGGACGAGGGCGGCGGGGACGGCGTTGGCGGGGATTGGCATGTGCCGATTATGACCGCGGGTGTGGCGGGCATGGCGTTTGACGCGCATTGGGTATCAGGTGGGGATCGCGGCGGTGAGGCGTCTCGGGCGGTGACGCGGTGCGTGGGACGCGCATGGCGCGTCGCTACGGGATCCCGGTGTAGGGACACGCCATGCGTGTCCGCGCGGTGCCGACGGTGCCGGCCAACGCCGCCATTCCCAAATTTCGGGCATAAAAAAGCCCGCTTGCAGCGAACTGCCAGCGGGCTCTGCTCCCTCCCCCACGTCGGGATGCAGGGCGATCATCTAGGCTCCGGAAACAAGTTGCACGCTGCACTGCAAAACAATACTGGTGGGTACAGAAGCTTTCTGGAAGCTGAATACGGACGATTATTTCGTGTATCCGGTCTAGCACCTTGGTCGAACGTCAGGGGGTGTCGGCAATGGCCGATAATGAAGGTCCCCTACACAGCTGCTGTTGCCATGTCTGTTGATCGCATTGCCAACGCGCGTCTGCGCGACCGGGTGGTTTCTGCTGAAGCTGCCGCTGCACTGATTCAGCCAGGTGAAACCGTCGCCATGAGTGGCTTTACCGGTTCGGGTTATCCGAAAGCGGTGCCGGTGGCGCTGGCCGAGCGCATTGAAGCCTTCCACGCGCAGAACCAGCCCTTCCAGATCAGCCTGATGACCGGCGCTTCGACCGCGCCGGAACTGGACGGCGCGCTGGCCAAGGCCGATGGCATCGCCATGCGCATGCCGTTCCAGAGCGACCCGGATGCGCGCAACCGCATCAACGAGGGCAAGCTGGATTACATCGACATCCACCTCAGCCACGTGGCCCAGCATGTGTGGTTCGGCTTCTACGGCGACATCGACACGGCGGTGGTGGAGGTTTCGGCCATTCGCGAAGATGGCTCGCTGGTACCCTCCACGTCGGTGGGCAACAACAAGACCTGGCTGGACCTGGCCAAGAAGGTGATCGTCGAGGTCAACGAGTGGCAGCCTGCCGGTGTGGACGGCATGCACGACATCTACTACGGCACGGCGCTGCCGCCGTACCGCAAGCCGATTCCGCTGGTGCACGCGAACGACCGCATCGGCGATACCGCGCTGCGCTGCGACCCGGACAAGATTGTGGCGGTGGTGCGCACCAACGGCCCGGACCGCAACAGCCCGTTCAGCCCGATTGATGCGACCAGCGAGCAGATTGCCGGGCACCTGATCGAGTTCCTGAAGCACGAGGTGGCGCGCGGCCGCCTGCCGGCCAACCTGCTGCCGCTGCAGAGTGGCGTGGGCAACATTCCGAATGCGGTGCTGGCGGGGCTGGGCAAGAGCGGCTTCCGCGACCTCAGCGCGTTCACCGAAGTGATCCAGGACGGCATGCTGGACCTGCTGCGCGACGGCGTGCTGAGCTATGCCTCGTGCACCGGTTTTGCGCTGAGCCCGCAGGCGAATGAGACGTTCAAGGAGAACATCGATTTCTACCGCGAGCGCATCATCATGCGCACGCAGGAGATCTCGAACCATCCGGAACTGGTGCGCCGCCTGGGCTGCATCGGCATGAACGGGATGATCGAGGCGGACATCTACGGCAACGTGAATTCCACCCACGTGATGGGCACGCGGATCATGAACGGCATTGGCGGTTCGGGTGATTTCGCGCGTAACGGGTTCCTGTCGGCGTTCCTGAGTCCTTCGACGGCGAAGAACGGAACCATCTCGGCGATCGTGCCGATGGTGAGCCATGTGGATCACACCGAGCACGATGTGTCGGTGATCGTGACCGAGCAGGGGTTGGCGGATCTGCGTGGGTTGACCCCGCGCAAGCGTGCGCGCGTGGTGATTGATAACTGCGTGCACCCAGAGTTCCGGGACCAGATCAATGATTATTTCGAACGTGCCAGCCGTGAGAGTTATGGCAAGCACACGCCGCATCTGTTGCCGGAGGCGCTGTCGTGGCACCAGCGGTGGTTGGATACCGGGACGATGAAGGGGTGATGCGGAAACGCCGGGGATTTCCCGGCGTTTTTGTGTGTGTCGGCGGCCCGTGTGCCGACCAACGGTCGGCACCTACCGATGCGGCCCGGGCAACCGGTAGGTCACGACCGTTGGTCGTGACCCACGCACACCGTCAACCGCGCAACGCGGCCAACGACTCGTCCTGCAGGCGCTGGTAAATCCCGAACTCATCCTCCACCTTCAACCCGAGCGCCTGCTCAAACGCCTCACGGTTGGCATGCGCGGCATACGCGCGCTGCTCTTCCCCGCCCAGGTTGGACTGGAAAATCCCCGCCGCACTCACCGGCAGGAAATCCTCGTACACAATCGGGTCCGCCGTCGCCAGACCGGCGGCAATCAGCGCCTCGGCCGGCAGATCACCCACCGCGGCCTTGTCCGCACGCCCGGCTTCGGTCAGCGCATAGCGGTAATACCCCAGCCCCTCACGGCGCAGGGTGTCATGGTCGTCCGGGAACGCAGCGAACGCATTTGCCAACCGCGTGGTGTAGTCACCGCCGGTGCTGCCTGCCCCGTCGGCATCACGCGCCTGATTCAACAGCTGGTCATACAGCCCGCGCCCGTTGGGGGTCAGCGCCAGACCGCGCTGTTCAATCTCGCCGAAACGCGCGGTGTGGGTGCCGACATCACTGCGGCCGTCTTCAGGGAAGTTCACCTCTTCCTCCAGCGCCTTGAAGCTGGTCTGGCGCAGCAGAATCGGGCAGCGACGTGGCGGCGGGCCTTCGACCACGGCCTTGGCGTCGATGCCGCGCGCGAGCATGCCGGCCTGGGCGGCGTCGATGTCCAGCGTGCGCGGGGTGAGGTGGTTGATGTGCGGGCCGCGGAAGCTGACCACGTCGGCGATGAGGCGGTGAGCCTTGCTCAGTGCGTGGTAGGTGTCCAGCGACACGGTGGCGTCGCTGTGCCAGCGGAAGGTTTCCAGCGCGGCCAGCACGAAGCGGCGCGCTTCGGTTTCTTCCAGGCCACCGTCACGCTCGGCCTTGGCGATGAGGTGCAGGCATTCGTCGGTGAAGATGTGGCGGCGCGCGAGGATCTGCGCGGCCTGCTCGCGCAGGGCGGGGTCTTCGATGAGCTCCAGCCGCAGCAGCGAGGTGAACACGCGGAACGGGTTGTGCGCGAGCGCGGCGGCGGTGCGCGGGCGGAATGCGGTGGAGTGCACCGGCACGCCGGCGACGGACAGGTCGTAGTAGCCCACCGGGTGCATGCCCATCACCGCGAACAGGCGGCCGAGGGTGGCGAGTTCTTCGGCGGTGCCGACGCGGATCGCGCCGTGGCGTTCCTGGGCGAGGCGCGCGCGTTCGTCGTTGCGGTCGAGCTGCTCGGCCAGGGCGGGGTTGTCGGTGAGGACGGCGTCGTTGATTTCAGCGACCAGGTCGACCAGCGTGCCGTACAGCGGCACTTCGGTGCGGTACATGCTGGACATGGCCTGCGCGAACAGGGTGCGGATGTCGTCGGGCGAAACGAAGGCAGTGGTGCTCATTGCGTACTCGGCAGCGGACACGGGGGATCCACGCATTGTCGCGCAGGTGGGTGGGGGCCGGCGAGGTGCAAAGCAGCAATGGGGGCCGGTGGTGCCGGCCGCTGGCCGGCAACCAGGCAAATGCTGCCGAAGGTCCATGAGGTTCCCGACCAGCGGCCCACGATATCGGGGGGCAGAGCTAGGCGCGGTTGCCGGCCAGCAGCCGGCAATGCCGGGGTGCCTCCGCAGCGCGCGGCGGCGCGTCGATTCTCCGACTGTTTCGCGCAATCTGTCGCCATCACCCTGATATCAACCAGGCACCTGCGGCAAACCGCCGTCATAAGCCGTGCTTATCCGTAACTCGCGAACGCGTCAATAGCGTCCAGTATTCGACGCAAACCGCATGCCAGAGTGCACAATCCATCAATTGATGTCGCAACGTGCCCATTACTGAATATATGCGTCCGCTCGGAATTGTTGGGTAATCGCGAAAGACGATTGACTTACAGCTCCACCTGGCCAAATTTGGCACCGAGCAACCAACGCTCGCTCTGGATGAGGAAATGTACCTTCAGCGAAACGGGACTTTGATCCTACTGCTAAGCATTTCGGCGTTCTATTGTCTTGCCGGCACGCTATCCACGCTGGGACCACTACTGTGGATCGCCCTAGCGGTCTCGACAGTCTTTTCTCTCGTCTCGTCATGCCTGAAGACGTCTTCAGCTCTTCTGAGGGCAATCTCGTCGTCGGTCGCAATACTGGCCGTAGCGAGGTTGCTGGTGTTCAGCATATTTGGACGATGAGGTTCTTGATCCATGTTGAGAATTTTCGTAACAGCGCTCCTTCTAGTGGCGATCACAACTGAGGATTCCGCCGCACAAGCTATCGCAAGTGTTCAATGTGAACGCTGCAGCCAACACCAAAGGGTGGAGGCCGCACTAGCTGAGATCGACATTGGCGGAGTTTCTGTATTCAGCCTTTCCACTCGGGAGATCCATTCGTACGTTGTCACTCCAGACCGACAGGTACACGAAATCGGCGTGAACGCCGAACTCGCGGCGTACTACAGTGAACTCAGTTGGCTGTATCACCACAACGGTGGATCCTTGGAGTTTCGGGTTCCGTCACATGTGATCGCTCAAGGGCTCAAGGGTATCGATGTCTTGGAGCAGGGCAACGAGAGCAAGCTTGCCTTGCGGCAGGCCGACATCCCCGAGAACGCCTACGAGGCCATCGCAAGCCCATCGAAGATGAACAACGTCCACGAATGGATGCGATGGAAGCTTCCTTCCTTTATCGCAGGTGGGCAGAGCGTGGTCAGGGTCTTCAATCCAGCAGCATGGCTCAATGCAAAGTCATCCCAGGTTGTTGTCAGGCTGGAATTCCCCGATCAGTCTTCGATGTTGATTACCTACAACTACGACAGCAAGTTGTGGGAGCGGATTCCAAACAGTGGCCGCGATGGCCACAACAACAATATTCCTGAGGGGTTGCAGGATTTTGCTGGCGGCGGGTACCGGGAGTACAACTTCGCGGGACCACCGGCTACCGATCTCCAGAATTTCTTGTGGTGGGCCCACTCGAACGGAGTGCATATCAGTGGCTCAACCGGGAAGAGCCGCTTCGCCTGTACCAGCGCAGGTGGTCAGGTCAACTGTGTCGCATACTGACGCTTAGCCACTTCGCTCCCGCTATCGGCGGGAGCGAAGATCGAGGCGAGTTCTGCGGGTCTTCGGAAGGGCAACGCGGGGATGCTTCGATGGTCATGAGGTTGCCGGCCAGCGGCCGGCACTACCGGATCTCGATTGCGGGCAGAATCCAGGCGTATGCCCGACCATCCATGTAGTGACGGGCCATGCCCGTCACAGGGGAATCACCGTTCGGCTGCCGCCGCCGCGGCCCGCGCGCGCTTGTCGCGCTGCTCGCGATCGCCCAACTGCCGCTTCAAGGTGGCATCCAGCTCCACCGGGCGGTCCCAGTGATCATGGCTGGCCACGATGGCGTGGCGCAGCGCGCGCCAGTGCAGGTTGGTGGGTTCGGTGCCGAGGTCGTCATTCACCACATCGGACCACTGCACGAACCCGCCCTCTTCCGGTACGTGCCGGCTGAAGGCGCGCACGCTGTCGCGGCAGGAATGCTCGGTGACCTTGCCCCAGAAACAGGCGAAGTAGATGTCGCCGGCATGCCAGCCGTGGGTGTACATCAGCGCGGCGATGTAACCGCGCGAGACGCCGGCGTAGCGCTCTACCTCGTCGAGGAAACTGTCGGGAAAGCGCTCGGCGTAATGGTTGATGTCCTGCAGCTGGGCGTCCACCCACTCGTCGCCGGTGTGCACCTGGTAGGTGTCGGACTTCTCGGCGGTCTGCTGGGCCTGGGCGGCCAGTGGCCACCCCAGGCACAGCACCAGCAGCAGGCACAGGCGCTTCACCGGCTCAACCCTGTGCGGCCTTGGCTTCAATGGCGCGCAGGGCCTGCGGCCAGTCGAAGGCGGTGGGGGCTTCGACCATGCGCGGTTCGTCGGCGGCAACACCGTGCTGGGTTTCATGCGCCCAGGTGACCGCGTACGGGGTGTGGATGCCCCAGCCACCGAGGGTGACCACCGGCTCGATGTCCGAACGCAGCGAATTGCCGACCATGACGAACCGCTCGATCGGCAGGTCGAATTCTTCCAGCACGCGTGCGTAGGTTTCCGGGTCTTTCTCGGACACGATCTCGATGCGCGGGAACAGGTCGCGCAGGTTGGCGACCTTGATCTTGGCTTCCTGGTGGAACAGGTCGCCCTTGGTGATCAGCACGATGGGGTAGTCGTTGGCGATGGCGGCGACCGATTCGCTGACGCCGTCGATCAGCTCGACCGGATGACGCAGGGTGTCGTGGCCGATGTCGATGATCTGCTGCAGGTCACGCGCGGTGATGGTCTGCTGGCTGATGTCGATGGCCGCTTCGATCATCGAGAGGGTCATGCCCTTTACGCCGTAACCGAACACGGCCAGGTTGCGCTGCTGCACTTCCAGCAGATGGCGCGCGGTGGCGGTGTCGTGCAGGTCGACGTAGCGGGAAAGGATGTCCAGGTAGTCCTGCTCGGCCTTGCGGTAGTAGTCCTCGCTCTTCCAGAGCGTGTCGTCACCGTCGAAGCCGACCAGGCCGATGGGGCCGGTGGGCGTGGGTTGTGAGGTCATCATGGGGGAAGGATAACGGCTATGCCGGGATATAGGACACTGGCTGGGATGTGACCTCGTAGAGCCGGGCTTGCCCGGCTGAACGACCGACCCAAAAAAGGAAGGACGGCCGAAGCCGCCCTTCCCCCCTCACTGCCTTTCACCGTTGTCCAGCGGTGTTGGGCCCTTCTGCGCTCGGTGTTGCCTTGGGTGTCGGCCAGCGGCCGGCATTTTCGGTGGAGCAGCCGGGCAAGCCCGGCTCTACGGTCGCGCGTCCCGATGTCATGGGTGAACGGACGGTTCGCGCGTACCCGGATGTCGCGGGTGAACGGGCGGTTCGCGCGCACCCGGTGATATGGGTGCGCGCGCTTACGGGTTACTTGCCCGGGGCGTTGCCGCCGTTGGCGGCACCGGTCTGCTGGGCGGCCACGTAGGCCTTGTATTCATCGGGGGTCAGCTCGCCATCCTTGTTGGTGTCGGCCTGGTCGAAGACCTGGGCAAGGCCGGCGTTCACCTGGGCTTCGGACTTGCTGATGGTGCCGTTGCCGTCGGTGTCGACGCTGGCCCAGGTCTGACCACCACCGCTGGCCTGCGCCGATGCCTGTGCGGCAGCACCGGTGGCGGCGTCGGCGGCCTGGTCGGCGGC
>NZ_RHPP01000161.1 GCF_003935715.1 Stenotrophomonas sp. 278
ACACTCGGCGCCATGGATGGCGTCCGAGTAGCCTCCATGGATGGATTCACGGCGTGTCCCGCAAACCCACCCCGGCACGCCCAAACACGGGAACCGGTGACCACCGGCTGTTCGCCTGAATCCAGCAGCAGCCACGCAGGGCGTGGCTCTACGGAAATCAGGTAATCGCGGCGAAGTGAGGCAGGTGAGGAATCCTCAGCGACGATCCGCCATCAGGTTGTCGAAGGTCTCGGTGTAGCCCTTGAACTCGGGGATGCGGGTGGTCAGGTCGGCGGGAATGGGTTGCATGCCCGGCGGAACCTGGATCTTCACCGCGCGCATGTCCGGGTCGTGCGGGGCGTCCACCAGCGTGTTCTGGCGCAGCACCTGCAGCTGGCCGAACATGTTCTGCAGCAGGGCCTGCTGGCTTTCATCCAGCGGAATCTCGATCTCGTCCACCTTCATGTGGCCGTTCGGCAGCACGATGATGTTCGGGGCCGGCGCGCGGCGCACCGTGACCATGCCGTCGCTCACCGTGATCTTCGGCTTGCTGCGCTCGGCGCGGTGGTTGCGGTATTCCTGGTCGCAGCCGGTGGCGACCACGCAGAACAGGGCAAACAGCAGCAGGCAGAGCTTCTTCATGGCGGGCGCGGCAACAAAAAGGGGAGGACCATTCTAGTCCTCCCCCCGGTGCGATGCCGCCCCTGCGACCGATCGTCGCAGCGCCCGCTCAGGCGTGGCAGTCGTCGATGTCGCTCTGGTCCATCGTCGCGTAGGGCTTGAACGCCGGCAGCGCCGCGGCCAGCGCCTGCTGCTTGGCCATCATGTCCGGCAGCAGCTTGCACAACGTCTGGGCCTGCGCTTTGATCTTCTCCGCCTCGGCGTTGACCTTGGCCTCGATGCCCTCCGTGTTGCCCGAGAACACGCCACGCAGCGCCTCGCCGGCCGCCTGGACGCCCAGCTGGGCACCGGCCACGCCGATGTCCATGCCGGCACCGGCCAGCTTTTCCACCTGCCTGCGGTAGTCGAGCAGCAGCGCACGCTGCTGTGCGTCGATGGTGACCGCCTTGCCGTTGATCAGGAGGTCGCCTTCCGGCGTGATCTCGGCCTTGTTGTTCTGCTCGTCAGAGATGTTGATGTTGCCCTTGGCAAGCTTGTCGCGGGCCTTGTCGGTCGCATCCTGCACCTTCTTGCCGATGGATTCAGTCTCGGCCGCCGCCTTGCTGGCGGTCGTATTCACGTCGCCATTGCCGCAGGCGGCCAGTGGCAGGCACAGCAGGAGCGAAGGCAGAAAAAGCCGGGTCTTCATAGTGGTGATCCCTGGTAGAGCGGGGCTTGCCCCGCTGGTGTGCGTGATGGGTGCAGCGGGGCAAGCCCCGCTCTACTTGCCGCGCGGCAGCTGCACGCGCCCGCGCACGTTGCTGTGGTTCACGTCGCCACTGCCGCTGCTGCCCACGGTGAGATCACCGCCCACATCGCGCACCGTGACATCGCCCGACCCGTGGCGTTCGACCTTGACGCTACCGCCGACCTGGCGCGCCTCGAAATCACCCGAGCCGATACCGCCGAGGGTGACGCTGCCCTTGATCCGCTGCAGGTCGATGTCACCGGAGCCGACCGTGCCGATGTCCACGTTGCCGGCCACGTCGTGCAGCTTCACGTCGCCCGAGCCGACATTGCCGACCTTGGCCGCGCCACCGACATTGCGGGCCGTGAAGTCGCCTGACCCCACCGACAGCAGGTTCAGCGAGCCCGCGCCGTCCAGTTCCACGTCGCCTGAGCCGATCGCTGCGGTCACCGGTCCCTTGATGCCGCGAAGATCCACGTCACCCGAGCCCACGTCGGCACTCAGCGAATGCGCGCCGGTCACGCTGACGTCGCCGGAGCCCACGTTCAGCTGCACCAGCACGTTGTCCGGAACGGTGCCACGCAGGTCCAGGTAGGCGTACTGGTTGCCGCTCAGAATCGAGCCGACGCCCTGGTTGGCGCGCTGCAGCTTGACGATCAGCTTGCCGCCCTCCCGGCTCTGGGTAACCGTCAGGTCCTGCAGCAGCTCGGCGCGTGAAGCACAGGCGCGACCACTGAGTTCAGCGGTGCCAGGGCCTGCCTGCAGCACCAGATCATGCTGGTTGACCTGGAACACCACGGCCTTGGCACCGGCCACGTCCAGTTTGAGCGCGCGTGGCTCGCTGTGCTGGCACTGCGGTTCGTCGGCCAGGGCAGCAAGGGGCAGCAACAGCAGGGAAGCAACAGCGAACGTGCGGATCATGAGCAGGTTCCTCGTGGCAGTGAAGGGTCAGATTTCGCCGGCGCGGCGGCGCAGGCGGATCGCGATGATGATGAACAGTACGCCGAAGGCCGCGCCGATCCAGAGTTCCGGCAGCTTCAGTGCCGCCAGCTGGTTCATCGGGGCCAGCGCGCTGACCAGGTTGTCGCGGTCGCCGACGATCGCGCGCAGCTGGTCCATGCGGTAGAACACGTCGCTGCCCGGCAGCGTTCCCAGCAGCAGGCGGCCCACGATGTGCTGCCAGAACCAGCCGGTGGTCAGGTCGAACAGCTGCATGACCTTGGTGGTGGCGACGATGATGCCGGCGAAGATCGGCAGCATCACGCCCCACAGGAACGGCTTGGATTTGGCCCAGGCCGAGCACATCAGCAGCCAGCCGGCGGTGGGCAGGCCCCACAGCAGGTAAACCGGCAAACGTGACAGGTGGCTGGCGACCAGCGACAGCGGACTGGCCGGACCCCAGATCAGGGTCATCGGATTGCCACCGTAGGCCAGCGCCACGCAGGACAGAATCAACATGAAACCGAACATGGTCAGGATCGAGGCGATCACCGCGATCACCGGGGCGACCACCAGCGCGCTGATCAGCTTGGACAGCACGGTCTGGGTGTCCGACAGCGGCAGCGACTTCCAGAACAGGATGCTGCGGTCGCGGCGATCGTCGTAGAGCGCACCCAGGCAGTAGAAGAAGGTAACGAAGGCCAGCACCACGAACGGCCACAGCGAGCCGAGCAGCAGGGTGAAGTCCAGCGCATTGCCGAGGTCGGCCATGCCCTGGGCGTCCATCCGCTGGGTCAGCAGCTTCAGGTCCAGGCCGTTGATGTTGATGTTTTCATTGTCGATGTGCAGGTTGCCGCCGCGGGCCGCGCGGCTGAGGCCCCACAGCCCCAGCAGGATGCCGATGAGGCTCATTACCAGCGAGATCGCGCCGGCGATCAGCGGAGCCCACAGGAAGCCGCCGCGGTTTTCCCAGTACTCGCGCTTGAGCAGCCAGCCGAAGGTGCTCGCCTTGCTGATCGGGTGGTGGACGGTGTTCATGCGTAGGTTCCCTTCATGATGGCCACGAACAGGTCCGCCAGGCCGGGGCTGCGGACTTCGCCGAGGGGGGTGATCTGGTTGCGCGGGACGCCGTCGAACAGCATCACGGTCTTGCCGAACGGCAGCTGGCGTTCGTCGATGGGCTGCAGCGCGCGCGCGGCGTCGGCGGTTTCGGCCGAGACCAGCACCTCGGTGTAGCGCTCGCCGATGTCTTCCATGTCGGCGGTCAGCACGATGCGGCCGTCGCGGATGAACATCACGTCGGTCAGGATGTGCTCGATTTCTTCCACCTGGTGGGTGGTGACGATGATGGTCTTCTGTTCGTCGAAGTAGTCTTCCAGCAGCCGCTGGTAGAACTCCTTGCGGTACAGGATGTCCAGGCCCAGGGTCGGTTCGTCAAGGACCAGCACCTTGGCGTCGATGGCCATCACCAGGGCCAGGTGCAGCTGCACGATCATGCCCTTGGACAGTTCACGCACGCGCTGGCGCGGCTGCAGCTTGGTGGTGGACAGGAAGCGCTCGCAACGCGCGCGGTCGAAGCGCGGGTGGGTACCGGCAACGAAGTCGATCGCTTCGCGTACCTTCATCCAGCGTGGCAGCACCGCCACATCCGCGATGAAGCACACGTCGTTCATCAGTGCGTTGCGCTGCACGGCCGGGTCCAGTCCCAGCACGCGCAGCTCGCCTTCGACCGTGGTCAGGCCAAGCAGGGCCTTGAGCAGGGTGGTCTTGCCGGCCCCGTTGGGACCGATCAGGCCGGTGATGCGGCCGGGGGCGATGGAAAGGCTGGGCGTATCCAGCGCCACAGTCTGTTTATAGGCCTTGCGGAGGCCCTGGCCGGTGATGACGGCGTCGGATGCAACGGCATTCATGAGGAAGTCCCTTTGGGCAGCAGATCGTCGAGGTGCAGGCCCAGGCGCTGGATGCGCTCCAGGACCAGCGGCCATTCTTCATTGAGGAAACGGTCACGTTCGCTGCTGCGCAGCTGGGTGGCCGCTTCTTCGGTCATGAACATGCCCAGGCCGCGGCGCTTCTCTACCAGGCCTTCGTCGGCCAGTTCCTGGTAAGCGCGCGAAACGGTGATGGGGTTGAGCTGGTACTCGGCGGCGACCTGACGGACCGAGGGCAGGGCATCGCCGGGTTTGATGATGCTGTCGAGCATCATCGCGATGACACGCTCCTTCAGCTGACGGTAGATCGGAGCGCCATCGCTCCATTGAATATCGCTCATGAGTCAGCTCCGTGGGTTCAGCGACTGTGCGAATGAGAAGTAAGGCATGGACAGGGAGCTGTGCAGCCGGCGGGGAGGCGTGGGGGCGCCGTTGGCGTTCCCTGCCTGGATGACCTCGGCGTCCTGCGGGCCTTCAAACGCACCGGTGGCGGCCGAGCCGTCACGGTCACCGGCGGGGATGCTGAACCAGCCGATCAGCAGCAGCGCGGACGCGGCCGTGAGGGCTTTGGCGGAGTGGTGGCGCATGCGGTTCATGAGCTTCCCCTGCATCAGGTGACTGGTGTTGTATGCAACTATAACACCGATACGCTGGAGTGCAAGTTGCGACACGCCCCAACTGATGGCAGGGGGGTGACAGAACCTGAATGTGCAACTCAACTAGTTGAAAAATATCAGGTTATAGTGTCGGTATCTGCCGGTTCTTGCTCTGCGTGCATTCAGGGACGTGTACCGACAGGGCGCGAAAACCCCCGGTGGTATAGTCCGCAGCGCCCCTAGTCCGGAGTTTCCCGATGCGTCCGTGCCACCCCGTGCCGTCCCCGTCCCGTGTCCGCCGCTGGACCGTCGCCGTGCTGCTGTCGGGCCTGCTGCTGAGCGGCGCGACCCAGGCGGCTGGCCTGCTGGACCTCAGCTACCGCCCGCTGGCGGGCAAAAGCGAGGTGAACCTGCAGAAGCAGTACGGCGGCAAGGTCCTGCTGGTCGTCAATACCGCCAGCAAGTGTGGTTTCACCCCGCAGTACGAGGGCCTGGAGGCGCTGCAGAGGAAATATGCCGCGCGTGGCTTCTCGGTACTGGGCTTCCCGTCGAACGACTTCAAGGGCCAGGAACCGGGCAGCGAGGAGCAGATCCAGGAATTCTGCACGCTGACCTACGGCGTGAAGTTCCCGATGTTCCAGAAGGTCGAGGTGACCGGTGACAACGCCACCCCGTTGTACCAGCGGCTGACGGCTGCGACCGGCGTGGCCCCGGGCTGGAACTTCCACAAATATCTGGTGTCAAGAGACGGTCGCGTGGTCGCGCAGTTTCCCAGCAAGGTGAAGCCGGATGATGCAGCACTGGTCAAGGCGATCGAACATGAGCTGTCGGTCACGCCCGGCAAGCGCTGATTTTCTCGACATCTCGCACGTGCGTGCGACAATGCATCTTTTCGCGCCGACGTCGGCGCCCAGTCACTTCCAGGAATGCAGCAAATGAAGATGGGAATGCGTGGCGCCGCGGCGTCGGTTCTGATTCTGGCGATGGGTACCTCCGGTGCCGCGATGTCGCAACAACCGGCTGCCGCCCCGGCCGCCAAGGAGACCTCTGTTTTGACCTCCCAGAAAGAAAAGCTCAGCTACGCCATCGGCCTGGATGTGGCCAATTCGTTCGCCCCGATCGCCGACGAGATCGATCTGGCCGCCCTGCGTCGTGGCGTTGAAAACGCCTTTGCCGGCAAGCAGCCGCTGATCAGCCAGGAAGAAGCCCAGAAGACCGACCAGGCGCTGCGCATGGCGATGGCCGTCAAGGCCGGTCAGCCCATTCAGGGCCAGGCCCCGGGCACGCAGGCTCCCAAGGTGGACCGCGAGAAGGTCGGCCTGATGCTGGGCAGCTATGCCGTCGGCCCGTCGCTGGCCGCGCTGAAGGACGACCTGGAGCTGACCGCGCTGTTCGATGCGCTGTCCACCAGCTTCAGCAAGGGCACCCCGAAGATGACGGCCGACCAGGCCAAGTCGACCCTGGAAGGTTTCATGGCCGCCAAGAAGGCCGAAATGCAGGCCAAGGCTGCTGCCCAGGCCGGTACCAACCGCGCCGAAGGCAACGCCTTCCTGGCCAAGAACAAGACCGTGCCGGGCGTGGTCACCACCGCGTCGGGCCTGCAGTACCAGATCCTGCGCGCGGGTTCGGGAGAGCGTCCGATGCCGACCAGCAAGGTCCGCGTGAATTATGAAGGCAAGCTGCTCGACGGCACCGTGTTCGACAGCAGCTACCAGCGCGGCACTCCGGCCGAGTTCGGCCTGGACCAGGTGATCAAGGGCTGGACCGAAGGCGTGGCGCTGATGCAGGTCGGCTCCAAGTACCGCTTCTGGATCCCGGGTGAGCTGGCCTACGGCGAAGCCGGCACGCAGGGTGGCCCGATCGGGCCGAATGCGGCGCTGACCTTCGACGTCGAGCTGCTCAGCGTCCTGCCGTAAGGAACGGAGCCATCACGGACATGCGCGTCGCGATTTTCGGTACCGGCTACGTCGGGCTGGTCACGGGCACCTGCCTTGCCGATGTCGGCCACCAGGTGGTCTGCGTCGACATCGACCAGGCCAAGGTGGACGGCCTCAACCAGGGCATCATCCCGATCTACGAGCCGGGCCTGGAGCCCATGGTCAAGGCCAACCATGCCGCTTCGCGGCTGGCCTTCACCACGGACGCCGCGTCTGCCATCGCGCATGGCCAGGTGGTCTTCATCGCCGTCGGCACGCCGCCGGATGAGGATGGCAGTGCCGACCTGCAGTACGTGCTGGCGGTGGCTCGCACCATCGGCCAGTACATGCAGGTGCCGACCGTGGTGGTCAACAAGTCGACCGTGCCGGTAGGCACGGCCGACAAGGTGCGCGCGGCCATCGCCGAGGTGCTGGCCGCCCGTGGAGCGGATATCGCGTTCGACGTGGTGTCCAACCCGGAATTCCTGAAGGAGGGCGACGCGGTCGCCGACTGCATGCGGCCGGACCGCATCGTGGTGGGCGCGTCCAATCCCGAATCGGTGGCGCTGATGCGCCGCCTGTATGCGCCGTTCAACCGCAACCACGACCGCGTGGTGGAAATGGATGTGCGTTCGGCCGAACTGACCAAGTACGCGGCCAATGCGATGCTGGCGACCAAGATTTCGTTCATGAATGAAATCGCCAACATCGCCGAGCGCGTCGGAGCCGACGTCGAGCAGGTCCGCCAGGGAATCGGCTCGGACCCGCGCATCGGCTGGCACTTCATCTATCCTGGTGCCGGTTACGGCGGCTCATGCTTCCCCAAGGATGTGCAGGCGCTGGCCCGGACCGCGCAGCAGTACGGGCATGAGCCCAAGCTGCTCAACGCGGTGGAAGCGGTCAACCACGCCCAGAAGGGGCATCTGTTCGAACTCATCCAGCGCCATTACGACCGTGGCGAGGACGAAGGCGTGCGTGGCCGCACGTTCGCCGTGTGGGGCCTGGCGTTCAAGCCCAACACCGATGACATGCGCGAAGCCTCCAGCCGCCGCCTGCTGGCCCAGTTGTGGGAAGGTGGGGCCACGGTCCGCGCCTATGACCCGGAAGCCACCCATGAAGCGCAGCGCATCTTTGGCGAACGCGCTGACCTGGTCTTCTGCGACAGTGCCAACGAGGCCCTGGAAGGGGCCGATGCACTGGTGGTGGTGACCGAATGGAAGCAGTTCCGCAGCCCGGATTTCGCCCTGCTGCGCGAAAAGCTGAAGGATGCGGTGGTCTTCGATGGCCGCAATCTGTACGACCCGCAGGAAATCGAAGCGGCGGGTGTGGCCTACTACGGTATCGGCCGGGGGCGTTCGCTGCATGCATGAGTCCGTCCCTACCGACCGCGAGCAGGCACTGGAAGCGCGCCTGATCGAGCTGGAAATGCGCGTGTCCTTCCAGGAACAGGCGCTGGCTGAACTGAGCGAAGCGCTCGCCGATGCCCGGATCGAGGGCAATCGCAACGCCGAACTCACCAAACTGCTGCTGGAAGACCTGGGCAAGGTCCGAAACGCGCTGTATTCCGATCCGGGCGAAGAACCGCCGCCCCCGCACTACTGATCGACCCGACATCATGAGCGATACCCTCCGCGACCAGCTGCTGGGCCTGGGCTTCAAAGCCGCGCCGCAGCCCGAACGCAAACCCGAGCGCAAACCTGACCCCCGCCGCGACAGCCGTCCCGGTGGCAAGCCGCAGGGCGCGCGTCCTGCCGGCAGGTCCGGCGATGCCCCGCGTCCGGCC
>NZ_RHPP01000162.1 GCF_003935715.1 Stenotrophomonas sp. 278
GCGCCGGCGCGGAGGGCTGCCCGCTCCAGGCCTGTTGCAGGGCGTCCAGTACGCGCTGGCCCTGTGCGTCGGCGGCTGCACCGGCCACGCGTAGCGCCGGTGCCACCGCGGCCGTTGCAGGCGCGGGTAACGGATGGCGCACGACGCGCCAGCTCACTGTGCGCGACAGCCGCGCACGTTCGCCATCCAGTCCCGGCATTGGATCAGGTACATGCACGGTCAGCGCAGCACCGGCAGGAATGGCCTGATCCAGCTCGCGCAGCAGGCTGGCCAACGGCAGCGGGCCCGCAGGCGGCGCTTCGTCCAGTGACGGAAAACCCGGCGCGAGCCAACGCCCTTCGGTGCCTTCATCCAGCGCCGGTGGGCTCAGTCCGGGGGCGACTACCACCCACGGTGCGGTCTGCGGGGGAGTACCGTGCAGCAGCGGACGCGCAAGCAGCAGCGCCAACACCGTCAGCAACAGCAGGCGCACCAGCAGCAGCGGCCACTCATCGAAACGGATGCGCTGCTGCGGCTTTGCCTTGGCCTGCAGCCAGCGCAGCGCCGCAAAGTCGAGCGGCGCGTAGTGATGTCGACGGGCCAGGTGAATCAGCAAGGGCACCACCAGCGCTGCCAAGGCCAGCAGCCCCAGCGGGAACAACAGCGACAGGCTCATCGCGCGCTCCCCGCCAGCTGGCGCAGCGGCGCGTCCAATGGCTGGTCGGTATGGGTCACCACGTGGGCGATGCCGCCACGCTGCAGGCGCGCCTGCAGCACCGCCTGCGCTTCGGCAAAGCGGGTCAGGTAGTCGGTACGGATCGCGCGGCCATCGCCGAGCAGTTCCTCACCGGTTTCCGGATCGCGGAAGCGATGCCCATCGGTAAACGGGAAATCACGCTCGTCGGCCGTGAGTACCTGCACCTGCATCACGTCGCGACGGGCGGCGGCCAAGCGCTCCAGCAGCACAGTGCACGCGTCGTCGAAGCCATCGCCCAGCGCGACCAGCAGGTCGGTGGACTGTACGCGTTCCCAGACTGGACGCAGAGCGTCCGCCGCAGGCCAGCAGCCCTGCGCGCGCAGGCGATGCAGCAGCAGATGGATGCGGTCGCGCTGGCGTGCGCCGCTGCCGGCAGCCACCACCTGCACGCCGTCGCCATTGACCGTGATCAACCCGAAGCGGTCGCCCTGCTGCAGGGCCAGTTCCACCACGCAGGCGGCGGTGGCGTTGATGTGGTCCAGGCGCGAGCGTCCTGGATTGGCGAGGTCACGCTGGTCGGCCGATGCCGTGGCATCCACCAGCAGCCACACCGTGACCGGGCTCTCGCGCTCTGACTCGCGCACGAAGAAGCGGTCAGAGCGGGCGTACAGCTTCCAGTCGATCTGGCGCAGCTCGTCACCGGGCTCGTAGGCCCGGTACTGCGCGAACTCCAGCCCGGCCCCGCGACTGCGGCTGGCATGCTGGCCGATGCCCTGCGCGCCGCTGGCACGACGCGGCAGCAGCCGCAGCGTCTTCAAGCGGCTGCGGACGTCGGCCGGGATCGCAATCGGGGCGTGCGTGCTCACCACGTTCTCAGGCGGGGAAAGGCACGGCCTGCAGCAGCGCGGCGATCACATCGTCGGCGCTTTTCTGTTCGGCTTCAGCAGCGAACGAAAGCAGCACGCGGTGGCGCATCACCGGGGCGAGCAGCGCCTGCACGTCGTCGCGGGTGGCGGCGAAGCGCCCCTGCAGCAGCGCACGCGCCTTGGCCGCCAGCACCAGCGACTGCCCGGCGCGCGGGCCTGCGCCCCATTTGATCCAGTGGTTCACCGCCTGCGGTGCGCCATCACCCGGGCGGCTGGCACGTACCAGCCGGGTGATCCAGGCCAGCACGTCTTCGCTCACATGCACCTGGCGTACCGCCGCCTGCAGGGCCAGTACATCGTCTGCTTCCAGTACCTTCGGGACCTTCGCGCTGGCACTGCCGGTAGTCTGCACCAGGATGTCGTGTTCTTCCTGCTCGGTCGGATAGTCCACCCGCACATGCAGCAGGAAGCGGTCCAGCTGCGCTTCCGGCAGCGGGTAGGTGCCGGCCTGTTCGATCGGGTTCTGCGTGGCCAGCACGAAGAACGGTGCGGGCAGGGCGTAGGTGGTGCCGGCGTAGCTGACGGTGCGTTCCTGCATCGCCTCCAGCAGTGCCGCCTGGGTCTTGGGCGGGGTCCGGTTGAGCTCGTCGGCCAGCAGCAGGTTGGTGAAGATGGGACCCTGCTGGAAGCGGAAATGCCGATGCCCCGTTCCGTGGTCTTCCTCCAGCAATTCGGTGCCCAGGATGTCGCTGGGCATCAGGTCCGGGGTGAACTGCACGCGCCGGAACTGCAGTTCCAACGCCTGGCCCAGCGAGCGCACCAGCAGGGTTTTGCCGAGCCCCGGTGCGCCTTCCAGCAGCACGTGGCCACCGGCCAGCAGGCCGATCAGCAGCTGCTCGACGACCGCGTGCTGGCCCACCACGGCCTGGCCCAGTGCCTCGCGCAACGGCTGCAGCTTGGGCAGGAGATCATCAATCCGGCTGTCGGTATTCATTTGGTACTCGCTATCTAGTTGTTCAACGCATACATCACGATGTTGACCGCAAACCGTGTGTTGTCCTCAGCCAGGAATCGCTTGTTGCGCCAGTCGTAGTCCCACTCGCAACCGTAGTCCTTGTTGCTGTACAGCACGCCCAGTCGCCCGTCCACCTCGATGCCCTTCAGATAATCGTGCACGAGGTCATCGCCCCAGCCATTGAGCTCGAAGCCCGTGGCCGGCGGTCCGTCTGGAAAGCGGAAGAAGCTGCGATAAAGCGCGTGATTGTTGGGCAGCTTTTTCAACGCCGAAGGCCCGAACAGCTTGGCCATCTGCGCCTCGAATGACTTGGCGAACAAGCCATCAATGTCGTGGTTGCAGTCATCCACGAATACAAAGCCGCCGTTGCGTACATAGCGCACGAAGTTCTGCCGCTCGGCAGCATTGAACTCCACCAGCTTGTGCCCGGCCAGGTAACAGAACGGTGCCTCCAGCATGCGCGGGTCCGACAGCGCGATCACATGCTCGGTCGGGTCCACCCGCAGCGTGGTGTAGTCGATCAGCGAGGTGATCACATTGGACGGCATGCGAGCATCCACGTCCCAGTCGCCGGAGTCGTACTTGAGCCGGGTGAACCAGAAGTCGTAGCGCCCGGCCTGGGCGCGGGCGAACGAGGGCAGTGCCGCCAGTGCGGCACCGCCCACGAGCAGACGCAGGAACTGCGCCCGGTTCATGCCGGTGCGGTCATCAGACCGCGTCGGACAGCGAGGTGAAGGTGAAGTCGCGCAGCTTCATCGGCGGAATCATCATCACGAAGCTGGACTCGTCACCCGCCACGCGCACCGGCTTGCCCAGTTCTTCGATGTTGTTGAGCATGATCACCGGCGACTCGTTGAAGCGGAAATTCTTCACCGGGTGCTTGATCTGGCCGTTCTCGATGTAGAACGTGCCGTCGCGGGTCAGGCCGGTCAGCAGCACGGTCTGCGGGTCGACCATGCGGATGTACCAGGTGCGGGTGACCAGAATGCCTTTCTGGGTGCCGCGGACCAGCTCGGCGGTGCTCTTTTCTCCACCGCTCATCAGCAGGTTGCCCGGCGTCGCCTTGGCGGTCTTGCCCTGCTTCTGCGCCCAGAAGCGCGAGTAATCCAGATTGGCGACCTTGCCGTTCTCGATGATTGCCATGCGCTCGCGCGGCAGGCCGTCGTCGTCCCACGGCAGCACCGGGGCCTCGGGGTGCCACGGGTCGGCAAACATGGTCACGCGCGGGTCGTAGACCTGCTCGCCGAGCTTGTTGCCGCCGCCCTTCTTCGACAGGAAACTGCGGCCTTCATCGGCCGAGCGCGCGCTGAAGAAGTTCATCATGAAGCTGATCAGGCCGGCCGCGGCGGCGGGTTCCAGGATCACGGTGTACTTGCCTGGCTCCAAGGCCTTGGCTTCGGCGGACTCGGTCGCCTTGCGCATGGCGATGCGCACATCCTGGTCGGCCTTGAAGTCGGCGGCATCCTTCAGGTTGCGGCCGACCCAGCCCGAACCACGGCCGTCTTCGGTGCGCACCGTGCAGGTGTAGTCGAAGCTGGTGGCGCGCTGGTAGGCGAAGTTGCCGTTGCTGTTGGCGGTGGCATAGAAGCCCTGGCTGTCCTCAAGGAAGCCGGCGGCGACCAGGCCGTTGCCACGGCAGGGGGCGATCGAATCGGCGGCGACCTTGGCGCGGAACGCCGGATCGATCGCCGCGGTGGAGTCACTGAAAGTCGGGCTGGCTTTGTAGGTCTGCTTGCCGATGGCCGGCATGAACTCCGGGTTTTCCGGGGCCAGGCGGGCCAGGTCTTCGGCACGGCGGACCACGCGTTCCAGCGCGGCGTCGTCGAACTCGTTGATCGAGGCGGTGCCTACGCGCTTGCCGAAGGCCACGGTCACGGCCAGTTCGGTGTCATCCACGATGCCGCTGGTGGAGACATTGTTCAGTGCAAAACGGATGTTGCCTTTGAGGTTGCCGGTCAGCGCGGCGGTGCACTCGTCGGCCTTGGACAGCTTGATGACCTTGTCGAGGATGGCCTTGGCCTGGGCTTCGGTGAAGATACTCATGTATAGGGGCTCCTGACCGGTCAGCCGAGGCTGCGGGCGGTGTTGATGACGTTGATGCCGTTGAAGCGGGCGGTGGACGAGCCGTGCGAGACCGCCGAGACCTGGCCCGGCTGGCCCTTGCCGTCGAAGAACGAACCGCCCAGGCGGTAATCGGACTCATCGGCCACGGCTGCGCAGGCATTCCAGAACTCCGGGGTGCGGATCTGGTAGGCCACGTCCTCGATCATGCGGGTGATCTGGCCGTTCTTGATCTCATAGAACAGCTGGCCACCGAACTGGGCGTTGTAGCGCTGCTGGTCGATCGAGAACGAACCGTCACCAATGATGTAGATGCCGTTCTCCACGTCCTTGATCATGCTGGCCACGCTCAGCGGGGTCTTGCCCGGGGCCATCGAGACGTTGGCCATGCGCTGGAACTGCACGCTCGACCACGAGTCGGCATAGCAGCAGCCATCCGATTCGGTCTTGCCCAGGATATGAGCCTGGTCGCGGATGGTCTGGTAGTCCACCAGCTTGCCGTTGCTGATCAGGTCCCAGCGCTTGGTCTTGACGCCTTCGTCGTCGTAGGCGACCGCGCCGAGGCTGCCCGGCTGGGTCTTGTCGGCGAAGATGTTGACCAGCTCGCTGCCGTACTGGAAGCGCTGCTCGCGCTTGTCCAGGGTGGCGAAGCTGGTACCGGCGTAGTTGGCTTCATAGCCGAGCACGCGGTCCAGTTCCAGCGGGTGGCCAACCGACTCATGGATGGTCAGCCAGGTGTGCGACGGGTCGAGCACCAGGTCGTACTTGCCCGGCTTGACCGACGGAGCCTTCAGTTTCTCCTGCGCCTGCTTCGCTGCGGCGATGGCGTCTTCCTTCATGTCGTAGGACGAACCATAGTTCACCACGCCGTTCGGGGTCAGCACCTTGCCGGCGGCTGCGCCATCGAGGTACTCATAGCCCATGCCCATCGGCGCGGACAGCCCTTCGCGCGTACGGAACTTGCCGCTGGCCTTGTCGATGGCGGTCACCGTCATCGGGGCCCAGATGCGATGCACGTCCTGGTCGATGTACGAACCGTCGGTGGAGGCGAAGTACTTCTGCTCGTTGACCAGGAACAGCATCGAATTGACGAAGCTGGCCCCGGCACCGATCGCCGCGGCATTGACGTCCAGCAGCAGCTCGACCTTGTCCTTGATCGGCACTTCCATCGCGTTCTTGCGGATCGGGGTCTTCCAGCTCACCTCACCCACGCCCGGGGTGGCAGCCAGCTGGACCGGTGCGGTCTGCACGCCGGCGTTGGCTTTGGCGATGGCGACCGCCTGCTGCGCGGCCTTGGCCACGTCGCCCGGGCCGAGCTGGTTGGTGGCGGCAAAGCCCCAGGCACCGTTGACGATCACGCGGATGCCGACACCGGTCGATTCGGTGTTGACCACGTTCTGCACCTTGTCTTCGCGGGTGATCACGAACTGGCGCAGGTAGCGGCCGATGCGCACGTCGCAGTAGGTGGCTCCGCCCTGGCGGGCAGCGGCCAGGGCGGCGTCGGCCAGGCGCTTCTTCAGCGCCGGGTCGAGCGTGCTCTGCAGCTGCTCGGCGGCGATCACCTTGCCGAAGAACGACGGCACGATCAGGCCGCCTGCGGTAAGCCCTGTCAGGGCAAGAAAGTCACGTCTTTGCAAGGCAGTTCTCCGTGTGATCGCACTCAGCCCAGGCTTCGCGCGGTGTTGATGATGTTGATGCCATCAAATCGTGTGGTCGACGAACCGTGCGAGACCGCCGAAACCTGCCCGGGCTGCCCCTTGCCGTCGAAGAAAGAGCCGCCGAAGCGGAAGTCGCGCTCGTCGCAGATCGCACTGCAGGCGTTCCAGAACTCGGGCGTGCGGATCTGGTACGCCGCGTCCTCGACCATGCCGGCGATCTGGCCGTTCTTGATCTGGAAGTACAACTGGCCGCCGAACTGCGCGTTGAAGCGCTGCTGGTCGATCGAATACGAGCCGCGGCCGTGGATGTAGATGCCGTTCTCCACGTCCTTGATCATGTCGGCCACGCTCAGCGGGGTCTTGCCCGGAGCCAGCGAGACATTGGCCATGCGCTGGAACTGCACGCTGGACCACGAGTCGGCATAGCTGCAGCCATGCGATTCGTTCTCGCCCAGCAGATGCACTTCATCGCGGGTGGCCTGGTAGTTGACCAGGATGCCGTCCTTGACCAGGTCCCAGCGCTTGGTCTTGACCCCTTCGTCGTCGTAGCCGACCGCGCCCAGGCTGCCCGGGGCGGTTTTGTCGGCGAAGAAGTTGACCCGTTCGCTGCCCCAGCGGTAGCCGGCGTCGCGCTTGTCCAGGGTGGCGAAGCTGGTACCGGCGTAGTTGGCCTCGTAACCCAGCACCCGGTCCAGTTCCAGTGGGTGGCCGACATTCTCGTGAATGGTCAGGAACAGGTTCGACGGGTCCAGCACCAGGTCGTACTTGCCCGGCTTCACTGACGGGGCCTTGAGCTTCTCGCGTGCATGGCGCGCAGCGGCAATCGCATCCTCGACCGGGTCGTAGGAGTCGCGGTAAGCGGTGATGCCACCAGGCAGGGCGATCTTGCCGCTGGCGTCGCCGTCGAGGAATTCATAGCCCATGCCCATCGGCGAGGACAGCCCGGCGCGGGTGCGGAACTTGCCGCTGGCCTTGTCGATGGCCGTGGCGGTGAACGGCAGCCAGATGCGGTGCACGTCCTGGTCGATGAAGGAGCCGTCGCTGGAGGCGAAGTACTTCTGCTCGTTGACCAGGAACAGGGTGGAGTTGATGAAGTTCGCGCCGGCGTTCAACGCTGCGGCGTTCAGACTGAGCAGCAGGTCCACCTTCTCCTGCACCGGCACGGCCATGGCGTTCTTGCGGATCGGGGTCTTCCAGCTGACCTCGCCCACGCCCTTGACCGGAGCCAGCTGCACCGGCCTGGTCTGCAGGGTGGCGTTGGCGCGGGCGATGGCCGCGGCCTGGTTGACCGCCGCCAGTACAGCGGCCGGGGTCTGCTCGCGGGTGGCGGCGAAACCCCAGGCCCCATTGACGATCACCCGGATGCCGATGCCCGAAGACTCTCTGTTGGTGACGTTCTGTACCTGCGCCTCGCGGGTGATCACCGCCTGGTTGAGGTAGCGGCCGATGCGCACGTCACAGTAACTGGCCCCGGCGCGCTTCGCGGCCGCGAGTGCGGCCTCGGCCAGCACCTTCCTGCGGCCCACGTCGCCCGGCTCCAGCAGCTGCTCGGCAGCGATCAGCCGCGCGTGCGGCAGTATCAGGCCAGCCAGGCCCATCCCAGACAGGGTCAGAAACTCACGACGTTGCACAGCAGGCGGTTCCCCAGCAGCGGTTTTGGGCCAAAGCCGTCAACCTTGGACGAGTCCCCGACTTTCAGGGGAGCGCCGGGAGTGGCACAAGTGACTCCGGTCATGGTTCGATGTGCGCTGTAACCGCAATCTGCAACTGACATGACCCAACAGCGATGGTCCGAGGCCTGCGAGCGCAACCGCGACCCGATCCTGGCCGAACTGCGCCGGCATCTGCAGGAGCACCAGCGGGTGCTGGAGATCGGCAGCGGCACCGGCCAGCACGCCGCCTACTTTGCCCAGCAGCTGCCGCATCTGCTCTGGCAGGCCAGCGACCATCCGGACTATCTGCCCGGCCTTGCCGAGCGCCTGGCCGAGGC
>NZ_RHPP01000163.1 GCF_003935715.1 Stenotrophomonas sp. 278
GGCCCGGCCGGCGCGCTGGTCGGCCGAGGCCTGCGCGATCGGCACCACGTCCAGCCGCGCAAAGCCGCTGTTGGGGTCGTAGCGCGGCTCCCGCGCCAACCCGGCGTCAATCACCACCCGTACCCCGGGCAGGGTGACCGAGGACTCGGCCACGTTGGTTGCCAGCACCACCCGCCGCTGGCCATTCGGGTCGGGCTGCAGCACGCGGCTCTGCTGTTCCACCGGCAATTCGCCATGCAGCGGCAGCAACTGCACCTCGGCCGGCAACACTGAATCCAGCGCCGCCAGGGCGCGGTTGATCTCACGCTGGCCCGGCAGGAACACCAGCACATCGCCCGGGTGCTCGCGCAGCGCCTGTTCCACCGCGCGCCGCACCTGCGCTTCCAGTGCCTCGTCACGCCGCGCCGGGAAATGGCTGATCGACACCGGGTAGCTGCGGCCCGCACTGCTGATGCGCGGCGCGTCCAGGAACTGCGCCAGTCGTTCGCCGTCCAGCGTGGCCGACATCACCACAATGCGGAGGTCGTCGCGCAGCTGCGCCTGCACGTCCAGCGCCAGCGCAAGGCCCAGATCCGCGGCCAGATGGCGCTCGTGGAATTCATCGAACAGCAGTGCGCCCACGCCTTCCAGCAGCGGGTCTTCCTGCAGCATGCGGGTCAGGATGCCCTCGGTGACCACTTCCACCCGCGTGCGTGCGGACACCTTGTTCTCGAAGCGGATCCGGTAACCGACGGTCTCGCCCACGTCCTCACCCAGCTGCCGGGCCATGAACTGCGCGGCGCTGCGTGCCGCCACCCGGCGCGGTTCCAGCATGATGATCTTCCTGCCCTGCAGCCACGGCGCATCCAGCAGCGCCAGCGGCACCTGGGTGGTCTTACCCGCGCCGGGCGGGGCTTCCAGCACCAGCCGGGTGTCGCGGCTGAGGGCATCCAGAATGGCCGGCAGCTGCTCGGCAATGGGAAAAACAGGCGTACGCATGCCGCAAGGATACGGGCAGGGCGGTGCTTTACAATGCGCCGCTTACCTGAGTGTGCGAATTGCCCCATGCAGCTGATCGATATCGGTGCCAACCTCACCCACGACTCCTTCGACCGTGACCGCGATGCGGTGCTGGAACGCGCGCGCGCGGCGGGCGTGGTGCAGATGGTGATCACCGGGGCCAGCCGCGAGCATTCGCCGATGGCACTGGAGCTGGCCCGCCAGCATCCTGGCTTCCTGTACGCCACCGCAGGCGTGCACCCGCATCACGCGGTGGAATACACCGAAGAATGCGACGCCGAGATGCGCGCGCTGCATGCGCATGCGGAAGTGGTGGCAGTGGGCGAGTGCGGGCTGGACTACTTCCGCGACTTCTCGCCGCGCCCCGCGCAGCACCGCGCCTTCGAGCGCCAGCTGCAGCTGGCAGCGGAGAACGGCAAGCCGCTGTTCCTGCACCAGCGCGACGCGCATGCCGATTTCATGGCGCAGATGAAGAACTTCGAAGGCCGCCTCGGCCCGGCGGTGGTGCACTGCTTCACCGGCGAGCGCCAGGAACTGTTCGATTACCTCGACCAGGACTGGTACGTCGGTATTACCGGTTGGCTGTGCGACGAGCGCCGTGGCGCGCACCTGCGCGAGCTGGTGAAGCATGTGCCCGCCAACCGGCTGATGATCGAGACCGACGCGCCGTATCTACTGCCGCGTACGTTGAAGCCAATGCCGAAGGATCGCCGCAACGAGCCCATGTTCCTGTCACACATCGTGGAAGAGCTGGCGCGCGACCGCGGCGAGGATGTGGCGGTGACGGCAGCGAATGCTACGGCCGCCACGCGCGCGTTCTTCCGGTTGCCTGACGCCGGTTGATCCGGCGCGGTCACGACCAACGGTCGTGACCTACCGCCACCCGAAACAATACGGGAACCGGTAGGTATCGACCGTTGGTCGATACACGGCGCACCGCGCCGCGCTCCCAGGCCGACCCACCATCACCCAGCGCGGTTCGCCTCATACGCCTGCAAATGGGCATACGCCACCGCCAACAACGGTGCCAGCACCCCGGCCTCCCGCGCCCGCAGCCGCATATCCCCCACGATCTGCATCGCCTCCACCTGCTGCCCGGCCTCCAGGTCCCGCAGCATCGACGCCTTCAACGCCGACCCCGCCTGGGTCAACGCCCCCAGTGCAATCCCCTGCGCCTTCTCCGGCACCGGCTCACCTGCTGCCTCGGCCACTGCCACGCACTCCGCATACAGCCCGCGCATGATCGCCTCACCCTCATCGGTGCCCACGATCGTGCCGACATCGGCCCGCATCAGACAGGTGCCCGCCGCCAGCGCGGTCAGGAAGCTGTACTTCACCCACTGCTCCTGGCCGATGGCATCGCTGGCCAGATGATCGATTTCGGCCTGCACACAGGCCGACGCCAGCGCCAGTACCCGCGCACTCGCCCCGGTGTTGTCACGCTCACCAAAAGTCAGCTTCGCCGCCGGTGCAAGATGCAGCACCGCGCCATCCGGTGCCTTGGTCACACTGATGAAGCACAGCCCACCCAGCACCGCATCGCGTCCGAAGCGCGCATCCAGCGTGGCGTAGTGGCGCAGCCCATTGAGGATTGGCAGCACGGTCGTGCGTGAAGACACCGCCGGCGCAATTGCTTCAATCGCGCTTTCAAGGTCATACGCCTTGCAGCTCAGCATCACCAGATCAAACGGCTTCTCAGCCGCCAGCGCTGCAAGCCCATCAGCGGTCACATGCTTCACCGGGAAGGCCGCATCGCCCAGCGGACTGCGGATCACCAGCCCGTCCTGCGCCAGCTGTGCCGCGCGGGCCGGCCGCACCAGGAAGGTGACATCCACCCCGGCCTGGGCCAGACGCCCGCCGAAGTAACCGCCGGTACCGCCGGCACCTAGAACCAGAATGCGCATCAGAACAGAACTCCGTTGGTGATCCTTATGAACGGGGCGGATGAGCTTCGATCAGTCCGCCCCCATCGTCATCCTAAACCCTGCGGACTACGCTGCGAGGTGCGAAAAAGCCGAAAGCGTCACACGATGAATCGTCTGTGCATCTTTCTCCAGCAGCGCGAACGCACCGGAAACAAAGGGCAGCAGTGCAAGGATCAGCCATCAGGCGCACGCAGCGAGGCAGTCAGCGGTGGACATCGAACTGAGCGGCTGTACCATGGCCCCACAACTCCTCCTCTGTCGCGTCATTCAGTTGGCCCAACGGCTTAGGAAGAAAAAACCGCCGAAAGGCGGTTTTTTCATTTGCTGAGTTGGCCGTCGGCGCAGACTTTTCCGGATATCCACCTTGCCTGAGCAGGCCTCTGAGAACGGGTTGAGGCTGATTCGCTTCGTCAGTCAACCTGAACGGAAATAGGGGCACCCAACGCCCAAATCCGAACTTTGTTATAGTGGAGCCTGGATCGGGGATTCCCGGTCGGCATTGGGCCTCGGCGGATTCGCTGGGGCCTTTTGTTTTTCAGGGGAAGCACTTCAGTCCGAAGCCTGCATAGACCCCGCGTGGATCTCGATCCAGCTTGGTCTCAATTACGTCCCACGCTCGATTGGGTTGTGCGGGGCGCAGCTGATGAAGCCCGATCGGGCGCGCCACAAGGTCCGCAAGCTGAAGCCCAATCGAATTGTTCTTCTTGTCTGTTAGAACCGGCTCGAACGGCAGATGGAGGCCGCCAAAGTTGTCGCCGCTACAGATCCGTCGGAATGCCAATTCCAAGTCTGCGTCCTCACTGCGACCGCGACACTCGCAAAGCACATGCGTCAGAAGGGGTCCGTCGTTATCGGCTGTCTGTCCCACTCGACGGAGGGTGTAGAAGATCCGTTCCAAGCAGAATCGCAAGGAGAGTTCATAGGGACTTTCATCGCGCCGCCGATGTTCGGCAAGCCGACGCTTGTCTATAACTGCCGAAAATACCGTCATTGGCGTCCGATCGAGCACATCGGTCAGCGCCTCGAGGAACGCCATTTTCTTACTGCGGTCTCGCAAGACCGAAAAAGCGCCTAGATCCTTGCGGATCTCGCGCTCATGCAGGATGACTGCGTCGTGGCCAAAAGTGGCGAATTTGAGCTGCTGCATGGCAGGAACCACGGTGTTGACGTAGTCCTGTTTACTGATCAGACAGCAGGAAAGTACGAACAACGGATAGCCGTCGTCGATGCTTTCCATGCTGTGGTCGCCACTTTCATCGACGAACACGATGTAGTCGCTGAACCTCACGCCAGATCAGCTCCGCATCCCAACACCACGCTTCAGCAGCCACAGCGCCAGTGCGCTCAGCACCACCACGAAGCCGATCATCAGCGCGTAGGCCACCCACAGCGGCACGTCGCTGGTGCCCAGCAGGCCGTAGCGGAACGCGTTCACCATGTAGAAGATCGGATTGGCGTGGGTGGCCGCTTCGGCCCAGCCCGGCAGCAGCTTCACCGAATAGAACACGCCGCCCAGGTAGGTCAGCGGGGTCAGGATGAAGGTCGGCACAATGGCCACGTCGTCGAACTTCTTTGCATACACGGCGTTGATGAAGCCGGCCAGCGAGAAGATCGTTGCGCCCAGCAGCACCGTGGTCAGCGTCACCAGCGGGTGCGGAATGCGCACCGGGGTGAAGAACATCGCGATGATCAGCACGATCACGCCGACCATCAGCCCGCGCAGCACCGCGCCGGCCACGTAACCCCACAGGATCACCCAGTTAGGCATCGGGCTCACCAGCAGCTCTTCCACGTGGCGGCCGAACTTCGCGCCGAAGAACGACGAGCTGATGTTGCCGTAGCTGTTCTGGATCACGCTCATCATCACCAGCCCCGGCACGATGAACTGCATGTAGCTGTAGCCGCCCATTTCGCCCACGCGCGAGCCGATCAGCCCGCCGAAGATCAGGAAGTACAGGGTCATGGTGATCGCCGGCGGCACCAGGGTCTGGCCCCAGATGCGCAGGATGCGCGCCACTTCGCGGCGCACGATGGTCATCAGCGCGATCCGGTTGCGCTGCCCGTCGGTCATCGCCGGGCTCGGGGTGGTGCTCATGCCGCGTTCTCCTGGTTGCCGGTGAGCCGCACGAACAGCTCCTCCAGACGGTTGCTCTTGGTGCGCATCGAGCGCACCCGGATGCCGGCCGCGTTCAGGGCTTCAAACACCCGGTTCAGATCCATCGCGCGCGGCATGTCCACGTCCAGCGTGTGTGCGTCGTTGGCGGTGATGGTGGTGCCCTCGATCACCGGCAGCTGCGCCGGCAGGTCGCCATCGATGTCGAACAGGAAGCCTTCCACGTCCAGCTTGGCCAGCAGCGCCCGCATGGGGCCCTGGGTGACGATCTGGCCGTGGTTGATGATGGCCAGGTGCCGGCACAGGTGCTCGGCTTCTTCCAGGTAATGCGTGGTCAGAATGATCGTCGTGCCGGCCGCGTTGATCTCCTTCAGCACCCGCCACATGTCGCGGCGGATCTCGATGTCCACACCGGCGGTCGGTTCGTCCAGGATCAGCAGGCGCGGGCGGGTCATCATCGCGCGGGCGATCATCAGCCGGCGCTTCATGCCGCCGGACAGCGTGCGGCTCATCACCTGGGCCTTTTCCCACAGGTGGGCGCGCTTGAGCTCCACCTCGGCCATCTTCTCGGCTTCCTCGCGCGGCACGCCGTAGAAGCCGGCGTAGTTGACCAGGATGTCGAAGGGCTTTTCGAACAGGTTGAAGTTGATCTCCTGCGGCACCAGGCCGATCAGGCGCATGGTGGCGCTGCGGTCGCGCACCAGGTCGCTGCCGAACACCTCCACCTGGCCTTCGCTCAGGTTCACCAGCGAGCTGATGATGCCGATCAGGGTGGACTTGCCGGCCCCGTTCGGGCCCAGCAGGGCGAAGAAGTCGCCCGGGGCCACGTCCAGCGAGACGCCCTTAAGGGCCTGGGTGCCGTTGTCGTAGGTTTTGCGGAGGTCGCGCACCCGCAGGGCGGGGGCGGTATTTGTCTGGGAAGCCAAGCTCTTGCCTTCGCGCCCAAGGGCGGCGCTGGAGTGGGGCGGGGAGCCGCTATTATAGAAGGCCCCGAGGGCTCGCCCCGGCTACACACTGTTTCCCAAATTCGTGCCTGTTCAATTCCCCCTCAAGCTGGTCGGCCGCCGCATGCTGGCCCCGACCGTCGGCCACTACCAGTTCCTTCGTGATGACGGCCAGCCGCTGGATTTCCAGCCCGGCCAGTTCATCCAGGTCCATTTTCACTACGCTGACGGCACCGAAACCAAGCGCAGCTACTCGCTCGCCACCATCCACGACCACGCCATCGGGGCGGGGGAAGCGGTGGATATCGCCGTGAGCTTCGTCCCCGGCGGGGCCGCCACGGCCCTGTTCGAGGGCCTGGACATCGGCGGCCACGTGCAGGCCAGCGGCCCGTACGGCCGGTTCTGCCTGATGCCCGGCGACCACAACGCCCGCTACCTGCTGATCGCCACCGGTACCGGGGTGACGCCGTACCGCTCCATGCTGCCGCTGCTGGCCACCGCCATGGCCGAGCGCGGGGTCGAAGTGGTGCTGCTGCAGGGTGCCCGCACCCCCGGCGAGCTGCTGTACAGCGAGGATTTCTACAACTTCGCCGAACAGCACGCCAATTTCCGCTATGTGCCGTGCTTATCGCGCGAACTGCCGGAAAACCCGCACCCCGACGTCCGTCACGGCTACGTCCAGCAGCATTTGGCCGAGTTCGCCCCGAACCCTGCGACTGACATCGCCTACCTGTGCGGCAACCCGGACATGGTCGACGCCACCTTCGAAGCCCTGAAGGCCGCCGGCCTGCCCAACCCCCAGGTCCGCCGCGAGAAGTACGTCAGCAGCAAGTGATGCCGCGCAACCCCGTAGAGCCACGCCCTGCGTGGCTTCGCGGCCTCAAGCCGCTCCAATACGATGAACAACCGCGACCCGGTAGCGCCGGCCGTTGGCCGGCAACCATGAACCCCAACGCCCCATGCCCCTGGCCAATCCGGCAACTCTCTGCGCCCCGGGCTAGAATCGGCTCATCCACCCTGGAGTCACCTCATGACCCCTCCCGCCACCGCCAAGCAGGACGTCGCCCAGTTGCTTACGCAACTTCCCGATGACGCGACCTTGGAAGACATCCAGTACCACGTCTATGTGCTGGAAAAGATTCAGCGTGGACGCGCGGATATCGAGGCTGGACGCCACTACAGCACCGAGCAGGCGCGTGAGCGGTTGGGTAAATGGCTGAACCGCTGAACTGGTCTGCAGAGGCGGTCGAGGACATTGAGGCAATCGCCCAGTTCATTGCACGCGACTCTCAGCATCACGCTCAGCGAGTTGTAGAAGCACTGTTCGCCCTTGGCGAAGTAATTGAAATCCATCCGTTGGCAGGTCGTGTCGTTCCCGAGCTCGGCAACGCATTGGTACGCGAGCGCTTCCTATACAGCTATCGAGTCATTTACGAAATGGCACCCGTCCGGATCAACGTTCTGGCGGTCCTCCACGGTCGTCGGCTGCTGGAATCTGTTGCGGATCGAATGCCAGGAATGGACTGAGTCAACCGGGGAGAACCATGGCAGTACTGATTGAAGGCATTTCGGTGGTCGTTCGCTGCAACGCCATCGTCGCTGCGTACAAAGGAGGCCCGGAACAGTTCACGGCCGAGGTCCCGAACGGGTCGCTCCGTGCAGATGGACAAATCGCCGCCGTGACATTCATGCATCCCACCGACGTGGAGCAGTACGTCCGTCTCCTTGAGGCGCGTGGTCTCGTATTCCAGGACGCAGAAGGAACCCACGACATTGTTGTGGTCGACCAACGCACTGGCTTCTGCAATCCGTGCACATGGGCAGACTTTGGTACTACCCCCTGGAACGGCGACCAGAGCCGCCTTGTGGCGGTCTGCGCTCTCGATGCAGGCCAGCCTCAAAAGGTGGTGGTGCCTGAAGGGTGGGCGTATGAAACCTCACTTACTGCCCGGCATCGCTTCGTGGAGAATGACCCGGTCAGCGAGGGCCTGCGGTTTGTCAGGCGCGATGGGGACGTCAATGTCTATCTTGACGAGAAGACGGGAAAAGAGTTTTACAGCGTGCAGGGAGTGGGCGTGGGTTCGCCAGTGACCCACTAAGGCAGGTACTCCGGGACTGTCAGGAATTTTGTGTTCGGGCATAACATGTTGAAAAGGATCATGTATGCCACCCAAGAAGAAGACCGCCA
>NZ_RHPP01000164.1 GCF_003935715.1 Stenotrophomonas sp. 278
CCGCCGCGCCGCAGCATCTGCGCCGCCTCGGCACCGGTGCCGATGTGATCCGCCTGCAGGGCAAGCTCAGCCAGGCCGATCTGCAGAAGGTGCTGAAGGAAATCCAGGCCGACCCGCAGGTCCAGTACGCCGTGGCCGACGTCAAGCTGCAGCGTGCCGACCTGCGTGCCAAGGAAACCAAGCAGCTGGTACCGAACGATCCGTATTACGCCCAGTACCAGTGGCATCTCAGCAGCGCCACCGGTGGCGTGAATGCACCGGCCGCGTGGGACGTGGCCCAGGGCGAAGGCGTGGTGGTGGCGGTGCTGGATACCGGCATCCTGCCGGACCACCCGGACTTTGCCGCCGACACCCTGCTGGAAGGCTATGACTTCATCAGCGACGCGGAAACCTCCCGCCGTCCGACCGATGAACGCGTGCCGGGCGCGCTGGATTACGGCGACTGGGTCGAAAACGACGGAGAGTGTGGCACCGGCTCGTTGGCCGAAGACAGCTCCTGGCATGGCACCCATGTCTCGGGTACGGTCGCCGAAGCCACCAACAACGCGCTCGGCATGGCCGGTGTCGCTTACAAGGCCAAGGTGCTGCCGGTGCGCGTGCTCGGCAAGTGCGGCGGCTACCTCGCCGACATCGCGGACGCGATCACCTGGGCCTCCGGTGGCACGGTCGCCGGCATTCCGGCCAATCAGAATCCTGCTGAAGTGATCAACATGAGCCTGGGCGGCGGCGGTGCATGTGACCCGGCCTATCAGGATGCGATCAACGGTGCGGTATCGCGCGGCACCACCGTGGTGGTGGCGGCCGGCAATGCCGGCTCGAATGCCTCCAACTACCGTCCGGCCAGCTGCGCCAACGTGATTGCCGTGGGTGCAACGCGCATCACCGGTGGCATCACCTACTACTCCAACTACGGCACCGCCGTGGACCTGTCCGGTCCGGGCGGCGGTGGCAGCGTGGATGGCAATCCGGGCGGCTATGTCTGGCAGGCCGGTTACGACGGTGCGACCACGCCGACCTCCGGCGAGTACAGCTACATGGGCATGGGCGGCACCTCGATGGCCTCGCCGCACGTGGCCGGCGTCGCCGCCCTGGTGCAGGGTGCGCTGGCTTCGGCCGGCAAGGATCCGCTGACGCCCGCGCAGCTGGAGACCCTGCTCAAGCAGACCGCACGCACCTTCCCGGTCACTATTCCGGCGGCGACCCCGATCGGCACCGGCATCGTCGACGCCAAGGCCGCGCTGGACAAGGCACTGGAAGAACCGTGCGAAGTGGATTGCGCACCGGACGCCACGCCGCTGACCAACCGCACCGCGGTGAGTGGCCTGAGTGGCGCGGGTGGCAGCGAAACGCTGTACAGCTTTGAAGCCACGGCGGGCAAGACGCTCAGCTTCCTCACCTACGGCGGCAGCGGCAACGTCTCGCTGTATGTGAGTGCGGACGAGGAGCCGACCAGCACCGACTTCGATGCCAAGTCGTCGCGTCCGGGCAACAGCGAAACCGTGCGTTTCACCGCACCGGTCGCCGGCACGTACTACATCAAGCTGGTGGGTGAGTCCGCGTTCAGCGGCGTGAGCATCCAGGCCGTGCAGTAAACACACCCTGGGGTGTGCGGCGGGAGTCCGTCCTGTGACGGGCTCCCGCTTTCTGTCTGCGTCACCGTCATCCGTACCGCGGCGAACTGCTAAAGTCTCCGGGTCGCCAGGAGAGCTTTCGTGAACGCGGTAGCCCACGATCTTGCAGCTGCACCCCTCGAGGACGCCGAGTCCCGCATCGTCGCGTTGCTGCTCCGCAACGGACGTCTGAAGGACGCCGACCTGGCGCGCGCGCGTCCGCTGCAGCGCGAATCGGGCAGCGAACTGCTGCCATTGCTGGTGCGCCTCGGATTGGTGTCCGAGCGCGACCACGCCCAGGCATGCGCCGACGTGCTGTCGCTGCCGCTCCTGGAAGCCAAAAACGTCGCCGAATCCGCACCCGAATCCCTGCTCGACGCGCTGCCGTTGTCGCTGCGCTTTCTCAAGCAGTTCCACGTCTGCCCGCTGGCACTGCACGACGGGGTGCTGGATCTGTGGCTGAGCGACCCGCAGGAACCTTACGCCGCCGAGGCCGTTCGTCTGGCCATGGCCGCACCGGTGCGCCTGCATGTCGGGTTGCGCTCGGAGATCGACGACGTCATCGAGCGCTGGTTCGGCCAGGGCCGCAGTGCGATGGGCGCGATCATCGAAACCGCCGACGGCGAAGGCAGCGCGGTCGACGACATTGAACACCTGCGTGACCTGGCGTCCGAAGCGCCGGTGATCCGCCTGGTGAACCTGGTCATCCAGCGTGCGGTGGAGCTGCGCGCCTCCGACATCCATATCGAGCCGTTCGAGAACCGGCTGAAGGTGCGCTATCGCGTCGACGGCGTACTGATCGAGGGCGAAAGTCCGCCGGTCAATCTCACCGCGGCGGTGATCAGCCGCATCAAGATCATGGCGCGGCTGAACATCGCCGAGCGCCGCCTGCCGCAGGATGGTCGCATCATGCTGCGCGTGCAGGGCAAGGAGCTGGACCTGCGTGTGAGCACGGTGCCGACCGCACACGGCGAAAGCGTGGTCATGCGTCTGCTTGACCGCGATACGGTGGTGTTCGATTTCCACCGCCTCGGCTTCACCGACACGTTCCTGCCGCAGTTCCGCAAGGTGCTGGACCAGCCGCATGGCATCCTGCTGGTCACCGGTCCCACCGGCTCGGGCAAGACCACCACCCTGTACACGGCGCTCAGCCAGCTCAACACCCCCGACGTGAAGATCATCACCGTCGAGGACCCGGTCGAATACCAGATCGAAGGCATCAACCAGATCCAGGCCAAGCCGCAGATCGGGCTGGATTTCGCCAATGCCCTGCGCAGCATCGTGCGCCAGGATCCGGACATCATCATGATCGGCGAAATGCGCGATCTGGAAACCGCGCGCATCGCGATCCAGTCCGCGCTCACCGGCCACCTGGTGCTGTCCACGCTGCACACCAACAACGCGGCCGGCGGCATCACGCGCCTGCTTGACATGGGGGTGGAAGACTACCTGCTCACCTCCACCATCAACGGCATCCTGGCCCAGCGCCTGGTGCGCCGGTTGGAGCCCCAGCACGCACAGCGGTATCCCGCCTCGCCGGAGGAAATCGAGAAATTCGGGCTGCGCCGGCTGCAGCCGCACGGCGACATCTTCCTGTACCGCGCACAGCCGTCCGCACTGGCTCCGACCGGTTACCTGGGGCGCACCACCATCATGGAGTTCCTGGTGATGAACGACGCACTGCGGCGCGCCGTGATGCGCCGCGCCGGCATGGGCGAGATCGAACAGCTCGCGCGTGAAGCCGGCATGCGCACGATGTACGAGGATGGTCTGGCCAAGGCGCTGGCCGGCCAGACCACCATCGAGGAAGTACTGCGCGTGACCGAGGAAAGCTGAACATGCCGCAGTTCCGCTACAAGGCGCTGAACGCACACGGTGAAGTGTTTGATGGCCAGATGGAGGCGGCCAGCGAAGCCGAGGTGGCGGCACGCCTGCAGGACCAGGGGCACCTGCCGATGGAAACACGGGTGGCCGCCGACGGCAGCAGCGCCGCGGTCTCCTGGGCCACGCTGCTGCGCCGCAAGCCGTTCGACGGCGCGGCGCTGGTGCAGTTCACCCAGCAGCTGGCCACCCTGCTGGGGGCCGGTCAGCCGCTGGATCGTGCCTTGAGCATCCTGCTGGAACTACCCGAGGACGAGCGCAGCCGCCGGGTGATCACCGACGTCCGCGATATCGTGCGCGGCGGTGCCGCGCTTTCCACCGCGCTGGAGCGTCAGCATGGTCTGTTCTCGCGGCTGTACATCAACATGGTGCGCGCCGGTGAAGCCGGTGGCAGCCTGCATGAAACCCTGCAGCGGCTGGCCGACTATCTCGAGCGCAGCCGCGAACTGAAGGGCCGGGTGATCAACGCACTGATCTATCCGGCGATCCTGCTGGCCGTAGTGGGCGGCGCGCTGCTGTTCCTGCTCGGCTACGTGGTGCCGCAGTTTGCACTGATGTACGAGAGCCTGGATGTCGCCCTGCCTTGGTTCACCCAATGGGTGCTCAACGTCGGCCTGCTGGTGCGTGACTACTGGCTGGTGCTGGTGGTGGTGCCGTGCATCGTGCTGCTGTTGATGGACCGCAAGCTGCGCCAGCCCGCGTTCCGTCTTGCCGCCGATGGCTGGTTGCTCGAGCGCAAGGGCGTGGGCGCGCTGGTCGCCAAACTGGAAACCGCACGCCTGGCGCGCACACTGGGCACCCTGCTGCGCAACGGCGTGCCGTTGCTGGCCGGGCTGGGCATCGCCCGCAATGTGCTCGGCAATCGCGCGCTGGCGGCCGATGTCGACACCGCCAGTGACGAAGTGAAGAACGGCAATGGGCTGTCCGCCGCGCTGTCGCGAGGCAAGCGCTTTCCACGCCTGGCCCTGCAGATGATCCAGGTCGGCGAGGAGTCGGGTGCGCTGGACACCATGCTGCTCAAAACCGCCGACACCTTCGAACAGGAAAGCGCGCGTGCCATTGACCGTCTGTTGTCGGCGCTGGTGCCGGTGATCACCCTGGTGCTGGCCTCGGTGGTCGGCCTGGTGATCGTCGCCGTGCTGGTGCCGTTGTATGACCTTACCAATGCCATTGGCTGACGCCGCTGGCATCTACCTTTACGACCCGCTGCAAGGAGCTTCCATGATCCACCGTCGCAAACCGGTCCGCTTTGTTTCCCGCCGCCACCAGGCCGGCATGAGCCTGCTCGAAATCATCATCGTCATCGTGCTCATCGGTGCGGTGCTGACCCTCGTCGGCAGCCGGGTGCTGGGCGGTGCCGACCGGGGCAAGGCCAACATCGCCAAGTCGCAGGTGCAGACCATTGCCGGCAAGATCGAGAACTACCAGCTGGACACCGGCAAGCTGCCGACCAAGCTGGAAGACCTGGTGACCCAGCCGGGTGGCAGCAGCAACTGGCTGGGACCGTACGCCAAGGAAGCCGAGCTGAGCGACCCGTGGGGCCACGCTCTGGAATACCGCGCCCCGGGTGAGGGCCAGCCGTTCGACCTGATCAGCCTGGGCAAGGATGGCAAGGTCGGTGGCAGCAGCTATGACGCGGACATCCGCTACGAGTAAGCACGCTTGGCCGTGACCCGTTCGCCACAAGGGATGACGCGCCGCCTGCGCACGCCGGTGCCGCGCGCCGTGCATGGCGTTTCCCTGCTGGAAATGCTGCTGGTGGTGGGGCTGATCGCCATCATCGGAATGATCACCGCCAGCGCCATGAACGGCGGGATCGACGGCATGCGACTGCGCAATGCCGGCAAGGAAGTGGCCAATCAGCTGCGCTACACCCGCACCCAGGCCATTGCCACCGGTGAAATGAAGCGCTTTCTGATCGACCCGCGCACGCGGCGCTGGGAGGCGGCCAACGGTCGTCACGGGCAACTGCCCGAGGCGCTGGAGGTGCGGTTCCACGGTGCCGCGCAGGTGGCCGCAGGCACGGGCCAGGGCGGCATTGCCTTCCATCCGGATGGAGGCTCCAGTGGTGGCACCATCGAACTGGGCGTGCGCAGCGCGCTCTGGCGCATCGATGTTGCCTGGATCACCGGTGAAGTCCGCTCCGGCCCCGTGCGGGAGCCCCAATGATGCCGGCATACCTCACCCGTAGAGCCACGCCCTGCGTGGCTTCGTGGTCCAGCACCGCCCAGGATCGCCTGCGATGAAGCACCAGCGCGGCTACTCCCTGCTCGAAGTCATCGTCGCCTTCGCCCTGCTGGCGCTCGCCCTGACCCTGCTGCTGGGCAGCCTCTCCGGCGGCTCGCGCCAGGTCCACAACGCCGACCTGCGCACCCGCGCGGTGCTGCACGCGCAGTCGCTGCTGGCGCTGACCGGCGTCGACACACCGCTGCAGGAAGGCCGGCAGCAGGGCCAGTGGGAGGACGGTCGCTACACCTGGGAGCTGCAGATCAGTCCTTTCGTGGAACCGCGCAGCAGCCCCGTGCCGGCATCGGCCACGGTTGCACCCGCCGGGCCACAGCTGGCCGAACTGCGGCTGCAGGTACGCTGGGGCGAAGGCGCGGGCGAACAGCTGCAGTGGCACACTTTGCGCCTGCTTCCGCCGTCCAGCGGAGCGCCCCGATGACCTCGCTACGTCTGCAGCGTGGCTTCACCCTGATCGAAGTCCTGCTGGCCACGGTGCTGCTGGTCGGCGGACTGGCGATGGCGTTTGCCACGGTGCGCTCGGCCATGAACATCGCCCAGCGCGGCGAACGCATCGCCGCACAGAACGAGCGCATGCGTGCGGTGGAAGGCTTTCTGCGCCGCCGCCTGAGCATGGCGCTGCCGACCGCGGCCGAACCGCCGGATCCAACCCGTGAACCGCTGTACTTCCAGGGCGAGGCGCAGCACATGGTGTTCGTGTCCGAGCTGCCCGGATACCTGGGGCGGGGCGGTCCCTATGTGCATGAACTGCAGGCGCGGGGCCGCGGCGATGCGCAGACGCTTGAACTGGGCCTGACCCTCGTGCAGAACGGCGAACGCATTGCCGAAACGCCGCCGCGCCCACCGGAAGTGCTTGCCGACGCGCTGCGCGAGGTGCGCTTCCGCTATCGCGGGGTCGACATGCGCACCGGTCAGCTGGGCGACTGGCAGGACCGCTGGGAAGATACCCGCCGCCTGCCCAACCTCGTGGAGATCCGCATCACGCCGCAGCAGGGCGCACCGTGGCCGCCACTGATCGTCGCGCTGTCGCAGTCGCGCGGTGCACGCGGCGCAGGAGCCGGTACATGAGCCGGCTGCGCTGTCGATCCACGCGTGGTGCCGCGCTGGTGCTGGTGCTGTGGCTGATCGCGCTGCTCACCGCGGTGGTGGGTGCTTTCGCGCTGAGCGCCCGCGTCGAGCACCTGCAGCAGCGGGTGAGCGGCGACGACGCCATCGGCCAGGAACATGCGCGCGCCGGCGTGGAGTATGCGCTGTACCGGCTTCAGCCCAATGCACTGCAGCCGCCGTGGACCGCGGACGGGCGACGTTATCGCTGGTCCTTTGACGACCGCACGATTGACCTGCGCATCATCGACGAGAACGGCAAGGTCAATCTCAACCTGGCCGATGCCACCCTGCTGACCGGGCTGCTGGAAGCGGTGGAGGTCGAACCCGCACGCGCCAGGCAGCTGGCCGGCGCGATCATCGACTGGCGTGATCCAGACAGCCTGAAACAGCCCGGCGGCGGTGCCGAAACGGCCGATTACGTCGCCGCTGGACGGCCCTACGGCGCACGCAATGCCCGCTTTGAAACCCTGGGCGAGCTGCAGCGGGTGCTGGGCATGGACGCGGCATTGTATGAACGGCTCGAGCCACTGCTGACCCTGTACAGCCGGCAGTCGCGCCCGGATCCGCGTTTTGCCGCAGGCCCGGTGCTGAGCGCGCTGGGGCTGGATGCCGAGCGTCTGCTGGCCGACCGTGAACGCCTGCAGGGCAGTGACGAAGACGGAAACGTGACCGCCGGGGCACCCGCAGGGGGCAGCGGCACTTATAGTATCGAGAGCCGCGCGATGGACCCGCGCGGCAGGGTTTCAGTACTGCGCGCCGTGGTGCGCAGGGGCGCAGCAGGCACGCCGGGAACGGCATACACGGTACTTCGCTGGGAACAGGGAATGGCAGCTCGATGACTTCATGGCGGGACAGTCTGGTGCAGGCACGGGGGCGACTCGCGCCAGGCGTGGGCAATGGCCTGCGCTGGTGGCGGCGGTCGCTGCTGGCCTGGTTGCCGGTGCGCTGGCAGTGGGCGCTGGGCTGGTCGCGTTCGCGGCTGCTGCTGAGCCGTGAGGGCGAGCAGCTGCGCGTGCAGCGTGACACTGCCGGGCAGCTGCAGCCGGTACTCGAACTGCCCTGGCCGCAGTCGCCGGCCGAGCTGGAGCCCGTGCTCGACACGCGCATGCGCGGCCTGCCGCGACATTGGGTGCTGCCCGCCTCGGCGGTGC
>NZ_RHPP01000165.1 GCF_003935715.1 Stenotrophomonas sp. 278
GCGTGCCACCACGTCGTGGCGGTCGCACGCGGCGCGCAGGCAGGCGGCGGCCGCACGCAGGAGCGTGTCGCCGGCGGCCTGGCCATGCTGGTCATTGAGTGACTTGAAGTCGTCGATTTCCACCAGCAGCAGTGCCGTGCGACGCGTGCTGGCAAAGGTCGGCATCTCGATCTCCAGCAGCCGCTCGGCCTCGCGCCGGTTGGGCAGGCCGGTCAGGCTGTCGGTACTGATCAGGGTGGTCAGCTGCTGCCGCTGCCGGCGCAGACGGACCACCATCACCAGAGCGACGCCCATCACCAGTGCCAGCGCCACCACGGCGGCGTTGCGGATCACCCGCAACCGTTCCAGGTCCTGCACGGCATTGACCTGGGTCGGATTGATGCTGCGTTCGGCGGTGGCCTGCAGTTGCGCCAGCTGGGCCAGTGCCTTGTCCTGGGCCCGGCGCTGGTCCAGCTGCCGCGCTTCGCGCGAGAGGGCCACGGCCTTGTCGCGTTCGCCCAGCAGCAGATGGATGTCGCCCAGCAGCTCCAGACCCTGACGTACCTCTTCCTCGAAGTGTCCGCGCTTGGCCAGCGCCAGTGCCTGCTCGGCCAGCGGCTTGGCAGCGCGCACATCGTCCTGGTCCAGCTTTACCAGGGCCAGCCGCTGCAGGGTGACCACCTGGCCCTGCGGGTCCTGCGCAGCCTGCCAGGCCAGCGCCCCGCGCAGTCCCGCTTCGGCGGCCTCGAGCTCACCGCGGACCCGCGCGATCTCGGCGCGGTGGCTGGCCATGCGCTGCATCATCAGGTCCTGCCCGCTCAGGCGCACCCCGACCGCTTCGGCGCGTTTGAAGGCGACCGCCGCTTCGTCGTACCGCTGCAGCAGCAGCAAGGCATAGCCGTAGTTGTAGTAGACGACCAGATCGCCCGGTGAAGGCGGCCGGCGCAGATGGTCGGTCAGCTCGGTGGCCTTGCGCAGGTAGGTCAGCGCACCCGCCGCGTCGCCCATGGCCTCACCGCGGATCATCGAAATCATCATCAATGATGCAATCTGGCCCTGCACGTCGCGCTGCTGCACGGCTTCGTCCAGGAACTCGCCGACCAGCGTGAGCGCCTGTGCCTGCTTGCCCTGCCACAGCAGCAGGTGCGCCGCCAGCGACTGCGCGCGCATGCGGTCATCGGTGCTGGCGTCGGTGCGCTGTGCGGCCGCCAGCAGGCGCGCGGGCAGGTCAGCGGTCTGGTCCAGCTGGCCCTGCTGGCGCAGCGCGAAGCCCAGGCAGCCCACTGCGCTGATCTCCACCGAGGTGGGCAGATCGGGCTGGGCCAACAGCGTCTGCGCGAGCTGCAGCGAGGTCTGCGGCGCACTGCTGAGGGTGGCCTGGCACTGCTCCACCTGCGCGGCCAAGGGCGTGCCTTCGCCCGCGCGCTGCGCGTGCACCGGTGCGGCGCTGAGCGCCAACAGACAGACCAGCGCGGGTGGCACGCGCCGGATGAACGGCTTGATGAACATGAAAACAGCGACTTCCCCGGGTCGATGGCTACTATACCTGCGTTATCCCCAGCCGCCGGCCCTTCCGGCGGGGACTTGCTGAACCGCATGCCTGTACCGCCGTACCACGATCCTGCTGCGCCTGCCCCGACCGGGCTGGGCCGCCGCACCGACACGCTGCTGCGGGGGTTGCTGCTGCTGGTGGCCCTGTATCACGTGGTTTTCGCCGGCTGGCTGGCGTACCGCACCGGGCCAGGGCTGGACCAGATGGTGCCGGCCATGGCGGTCCTGCAGGTGCTGGTCTGCGCGCTGTGTCTGGTCGAGCACCACGCCGGGCGCAGCGTGCGCGCCGCCAACACCTTCGTGCTGGCGCAGATGCCGCTGCTGATGCTGGCCTACGGCTACTGGGGGCTGGCAGCGCTGATGCGGCTGCAGCTGGGCCAGGTCGTGCCCCTGCTGCTGGTCGCCGCCGTGCTGGGGCACCGCACCTTGAGCTGGGCGGCGGCGGCGCTGTGCGGCCTGCAGCTGCTGGGTGCCTGGGTGGACGCCTCCGGCGCGATGTTCCGAGGTGACCGCCTGCAGCTGGTGGGTACCGACCTCGGCGTCGGCCTGTTTGGCGTGCTGTTCACCGCGTGGCTGCTGCACCACAGTGTGACCGGGCTGCGTGAAAGCCTGCAGATGGCACAGCAGCGCAGTCAGGAGCTCGCGCGCAAGCGCGACGAGCTGCAACTGGAGATCCAGGAGCGCGAGCGCGCCCGCGACCAGCTGGTGCACGCGATGAAGATGGAGAACGTGGGCCGCCTCGCCAGTGGCATCGCGCACGATTTCAATCACCTGCTGGGGCTCATCCAGATGTATGTGGCCAAGGCGGGGCGCAGCCAGGGCGAACCGCAGCAATCCGCCTTGAACGGAGCGGACGCGGCGGTACGCCGGGCCAGCGCGGTCAGCCGTCGGCTGATGGACTTCAGCCGCCTGGAGGCTGCGCGGCCCCAGTTGCTGGACGCCGCCGCTACCGTCAACGGCCTCACCCCGCTGCTGGAGCAGATGTTTCCCCGGGGCGTGGATGTGCAGGTGGACACCGGCGGCGTGCAGCGCCTGATCCATTTCGACCCCGCGCAGCTGGAATCGATACTGCTCAGCCTTGCCGTCAATGCCCAGCAGGCGATGCCCGAAGGCGGCCGCTTCACGCTGGCGCTGCAACCCGCCGAGGGCGATCAGTTGCTGCTGCGGGTTGAAGACACCGGCGTGGGCATGAGCGAAGAGGTGCGTGCGCGCTGCCTGGAGCCGTTCTTCACCACCAAGCCGATCGGGCAGGGCACCGGCCTGGGCTTGGCGGTGACGGTACGCCTGATCAGCGCGGCCGGCGGCTCGGTGCAGGTGCACAGCCAGGCCGGGCAGGGCACCCAGGTGCACCTGCGGCTGCCGTCGCGGTCGATCGGGCCGGCACCGGCGTGACGCTGATCCCAGGCCGGTCGTCCAGCAGCTGGCTGCGCGGGCGAGGCGGCGCGTCCGGCCACCAGGCCGCGACCTTGAAGGCGACGCCGTCCACAAGGCGGCCGGACACCTGGCCGACGGTGGGTTCAAGATGGATCAGCCGAAGTTTCGTCGGTGCCCGCGTTTCCGGCGGGACGCGCTGCATGACTTCGTCGGCCAGCCGCGTGGCGATGCGCCCGCGCTCCGGACGCGGGTAGGTTCCGGAGGGCTTCAACAAACCCAGTTCACGCCATACCTCGAGGCGAAGACGCTCGTGCTCGTCCTCGCGCGTGTCCCGATGCCGGGACACCTGCGTGCGGGTCAGCGTGACATTGCCGTCCACGTACAAGGTGGCATTGTCGATCGTGCTGAGCTGACGCGCGGCCTGTCGCTGGCCGGGCGCGGGCTCGGGGAGGCCCTGCGGCACGGTGAGCGGAATCCAGATGGAAGGGTCTGCTGCAGTGGCGGGATCCATCTCGTACGGCCTTCAGCGAGGGTGGGCACCCACGGTTACAGAAGCGCCAGACACCGACAAGAGCCAGTTGCGACATAACCCACTACACTGGGGCGACGTCTGCTCCCGGAACACGGCCCTTGGTCTCAAGCTGGATCCTGCTGCTGGTCTCGGTGGCCTACGCCGCCCTGCTGTTCGGTGTGGCCTGGTGGGGCGACCGACGGCCGATGTACCCCGACCGCCCGTGGCTGCGCCCGGTGGTCTACAGCCTGGCCCTGGCGGTGTACTGCTCGTCATGGACGTTCTACGGTGCCGTCGGGACCGCGGTGCGCAACGGCATCGGGTACCTGCCCATCTACCTGGGCCCGCTGCTGATGCTGCTGTTTGGCTGGCGCATCATCGAGCGCCTGGCGCTGATCGCCCGCAGCCAGAACGTGGTCTCCATCGCGGATTTCATCTCGTCGCGTTTCGGCCGCTCGCGGCGGCTGGCCGCACTGGTGGCCGGCATCGCGCTGATCGGCATCGTGCCGTACCTGGCCCTGCAGTACAAAGCGGTCGCGATGAGCCTGGAAGTGCTGACCGGGCACCATGGCCCTACCGGGTACTTCGGGGATCCGGCGCTGTACGTGGCGCTGTTGATGGCGCTGTTCGCCACGTTGTTCGGCACCCGCCAGATCGATGCCACCGAACATCACCACGGGATGATGCTGGCCATCGCGTTCGAGTCGATGGTCAAGCTGCTGGCCATGGTCGCGGTGGGCCTGTTCGCCTACCTGTGGCTCAACGACCGCGGCGAGGCGGTCATGCGCAGCGCGCACACGCTGTTCACCGGGCTGCCGCCGGTCGGCTTCATCTCGCAGACCCTGCTTGGATTCCTGGCGATCATCTGCCTGCCGCGGCAGTTCCACGTGGCGGTGGTGGAGTGCGCCGACGTCGGCGATGTGCGCCGCGCGCGCTGGATGTTCGGCGGCTATCTGATCGTGATCTCGGCCATGGTGATTCCCATCGCCACCGCTGGCGTGACGCTCTTCGGGAGTGGCGGCACCGTGGCCGACGACAGCATGGTGCTGGCACTGCCGCTGGCCGAGGGCCGCCGCCTGCTGGCGCTGGTGGCCTACGTCGGCGGATTCTCGGCCGCCACCGGCATGGTCATCGTCACCTCCATCGCCCTGGCCACCATGGTCAGCAACGATCTGGTGATGCCCGTGCTGCTGCGTCGCAGTGGCGACCACCGCGAAGCGGCCGAAGTTGCCTCGAAGGTACTGTGGATCCGCCGCCTGGCCATTCTGGCGCTGGCATTCGCCGCCTACAGCTACTACCGCGGCAGCAGCAATGACAGCACGCTCGCCTCCTATGGCCTGATGGCATTCGCTGCGGTGGCGCAGTTCGCACCCGGGCTGATCGGCGGCCTTTACTGGCGCGGAGCCAGCCGCCGAGGCGTGGAGGCCGGCATCGTGCTGGGCTTCTGCACCTGGATCTATACCCTGCTGCTGCCGGCGCTGACCCACGCCGGCTGGATGGACCCGGTCTGGCTGAGCGCGGGGCCGCTGGGCATTGAATGGCTGCAGCCGCAGCGACTGTTCGGCATGAGCGGCTGGGACCCGCTGACCCATGGCACGTTCTGGTCGCTGCTGGTGAACGTGGCGGTCATGGTGCTGGGCTCGGTGCGATGGCGGCCCGGGGTGGACGAACGCCTGCGCGCCGCCCCCTTCCTTGATCCCTATGCCGAACGCCCCTCGGTGGCCGGTGCCTGGCCGGGCCATGTGCATGTGGCTGATCTGCTGGCGCTGGCCTCGCGGGTGGTCGGCGAACGCCATGCCCGACGTGCCTTCTTCGAGCAGGCGCAATCCATGGAGCGCGACCTGCAGGCGTCCGCACCCGCCGACCGCGCCTGGGTGCAGTTCACCGAACGTCTGCTGGCAGCTTCGATTGGTGCCGCGTCGGCCCGGCTGCTGCTGACCAGCCTGCTGCGTGGTTCCGGCATGGACCTGGGCGAAGTGGTGGCCGTTCTGGACGAGGCCGGCCAGGAGCTGCGCTTCAACCGCGAAATTCTGTCCACCACGCTGGAGAACATCAGCGCCGGGGTCAGCGTGGTCGACCCGGAGATGCGGCTCACCGCCTGGAACCGCCGCTACCAGCAGATGTTCGGCTACCCCGACGGCATGCTCTACGTCGGCCGGCCGGTGGCCGACCTGATCCGTTACAACGCCGAGCGCGGCGAGCTCGGCGAGGGTGACATCGAACTGCAGATCAACCGCCGCATCGGCTACATGCGGGCGGGCTCGCCGCACATCTTCGAACGCACCCGCAGCGACGGCAAAGTCATTGAAATGCGCGGCCAGGCACTGCCGGGCGGCGGCTACGTGACCAGCTACAACGACATCACCGACTACAAGCACGCCGAGAAGGCACTGCTCGAAGCCAATGAAACGCTGGAACAGCGGGTGGCCGAACGTTCGCATGAAGCGGAAGTCGCGCAGCAGTCCAAGACCCGCTTCCTGGCAGCGATCAGTCATGACGTGCTCCAGCCGCTCAATGCGGCGCGCCTGTTTGCTTCGGCGTTGCGTGACAGTCATCAGAACAACGAGGAGCAGCGTCACCTGGCCGAGCGCGTCGATGCTTCGCTGCGTGCGGCAGAGGAACTGCTGGACGGACTGCTGGACGTCTCCCGCCTGGAGGCTGGCGGCCTGCACCCGGTGGTCGGCGAGTTTGACGTCAGCCTGCTGATGCGCGAACTGGCGGCGCAGTACTCGCCCGTCGCCGCCGGTCGCGGCCTGCGCCTGGACCTGTTCGCACGCCCGGCGTGGGTGCGCAGCGACCGCCGTCTGTTACGCCGGGTGCTGCAGAACTTTCTCGCCAACGCCCTGCGCTACACCCGCCAGGGTCGCATCGTGATGGCCGTGCGGCATCGGGGAGACAGCATCGAGCTGCAGGTCTGGGACACCGGGCCGGGCATTCCCGAGCATCACATGCAGCAGATCTTCGACGAGTTCCATCGCTATCAGCAGCCCTTTGACTGGGGCGAACAGGGGTTGGGCCTGGGTCTGTCGATCTGCCAGCGCATATCGCGGCTGCTCGATCACCAGCTCAATGCACGCAGCCGCGTCGGCCGTGGCAGCATGTTCTCGATCCTGCTGCCGCGTGCGCCGACCCCGCAGCTGCCTGCGCCGGCCCCGGTGTCGGCGGAGCGCCCGGTACGTACCGATTCGCTGGCGGGCATGCGCGTGCTGTGCGTGGACAACGACCAGGAGATCCTGGACGGCATGCGCGCATTGCTGGGCCGCTGGCAGGTGCAGGTGATCACGGCCAGCACCGTCGACCAGGCGCTGGACGAAGTGCAGGCGCAGCCGGACGTGATGCTGGTCGACTACCACCTGCACGACCGCCTGGATGGGCTGGATGCGCTGGTTGCCCTCCGCGAGAAGGCAGGCCGCGACATTCCGGGGGCGCTGTTGACCGCCGACGGCCGCGATGAGCTCAAACGGATGGCACGTGAGCGGGGTTACCGGTTGCTGACCAAACCGATCAAACCGGCATCGCTGCGCGCTTTCCTTACCGCGCACTCGCGTCTGTCCGGCTGATTCGGAGTCGTCCCGGTCCAATATGCGTGAACCCCGTCTATGCTGCGCGGCCGCACCGCGTCGCCAGGGAGTCCATGTGCCCGCCATTCCGCATCGTTCGGTCCTCAACATGCCCCTGCAGTCTGTCTGGGCGCTGCCGACCGCGGCGGTGATCGGCGCGGCCGTAGGAGGTGGCGTGGCAGCGGCGTTGCAGGGGGTGTCGAACGCGCTGCCGGGGTTGACCCTCGGCAGCCTGCTCGGGGTGGGCTGGGCCAGCGTGCAGCAGGGCATGGACGAACAGCAGGCGCGTATCCGCGCCTACCACGCGCACGTTCGTGCGTTCGCTGACTACCCGGCCGTGCACGCGCTGCTGTGCAGGGCAGGAACCACCGCCGACAACGCGGCAGCCCTGCAGCGCCTTGCTGAAAAGCTGGAAGACGACTTCGCGCGCATGACCGATCGGTTCAAAGCGTTCTGCGAGCTTCGCCAGATGACGCCCAACCGCCTGATCGGCGAGGTGATCCGGCATTTCTACCTCACCCATTGCGCCGACCGTGGCATTGTCCTGATCAGCAGACGCAACGCGCGCGCCTGCTATCTGGTTGCCGCCCATGCACATGACCAGGACGCCATCGCCCATGCGTTGAACCAGGACGGTATCAGCGCCGGAACCGTGCTGCGACAGATGCGCTGCCCGTACCTGCGCGTGGACCTGGCCAACGAGCGGTTGGCCGATGCGCAGGCGTTCACGACCGAGGTGCGCGACGGAGAGTGGCGCGTACTGCCTGCAGAACCTGCGGCTGGCCACCCCACCGAAGCGCTTGCCACCGGACCCTTCGTGGACGTCACCCGCCGCCGCCGCCCGCGGGTGGACTCCCTGCAGCGTGGACGGCCGCTGGCAGTTCGAGGGGGCCAATCCGCACCGCCCTGCGCCGCGCCGCTGCTGCGGCGCGGGCCATTGC
>NZ_RHPP01000166.1 GCF_003935715.1 Stenotrophomonas sp. 278
GGCTTGGGCGTGGCCGCCTGCGCGGGCAGGCCCAGCGTGCCCAGCCCAGCCAGCAGCAGGCAGGTGGCGGTGCTGAGTGCGGCGTTGGAACGGATCATATGCATGCCTCCCTAGAATCCAGCACTGATCGCCACGCTCCAGGGATCGCCCTCGAAGCGGTTGCGCACGCTGAATTCACTGATGTAGCGGAACGAGATGTCCAGGTGTTCGCCCCCGGACCACTTCTTGCCGTAGGTCAATACCGGGCCCACGCCCCACGAACGTCCTTTGAACCCATTCAACTGATCGGCCAGTGCGCTGTCGTCGTCCTGTACCTGCTGGATCCAGCCGGCCGCCGCGCCGAAGCCCCAGCCGCTCGGTGTGCGTTTCACCAGCAGCGCGTCGGCACGCAGCACCAGCCCGTTCTTGTAATCGGTGTCATCGTTGCGGCTGTACCAGTCGAACGCGCCCAGCGCGCTGAACTCCAGCGTGCCCTGCTGGAACAGATGGGTGTAGCCGACGCTGGGCGACAGCGTCCACACGTTCATGCCGGGGTTGGCGAGGTTGTCAGGGTTGTACTTGGCGGTGGGCGCGTAGACATACAGGCCCATCGACACGTGCTCGACCTCGCTGATGTGATAGCCGGCAATGAACGGCGCGAAGTACACGTCGAACAGGTTGGAGGCACTGTCGCTGACCCGTATCTGGTTACCCAGCGGCCCTTGGAGGCCTGCATCGACGTCGGCATTAATGTAGGGAACGGTCAGCATCGAGGCGAAGTTCCAGCGCCCGCTGTTGGTCGGCCAGACGTACACACCGGTGGCGGCGATCAGACTGACGTCCGCCTCGAGGCCCAGCGAGATGCGCCCGGCAATCGGGGCCGAACGACTCCCACTGATCTTGCCGTCATAGCCAACATAGCTCAGCGACCACTGGAAACCCGGGTCGGGCGGAATCACACCGGCATAGGGCGTGATCTGCATGCCGGTGATGGACCGGCCCAGCGCGCCTTCGGTGGCCTGCGCACCACCTGCGAGCGCCAGCATGGCCAGCGCCAGCAGCGCGCTGGCCGGTGTCACGCGGCGGGATTGGAAATCGTTCATCTCGGCACCTCCAGGGATGACGCATGGTCTTCGCGTCCCTCGCGACGCTCACGTACCCGGCGCTGACGCTCGCGGATTTCGGCGATGTCCTTCTCAAGAAAGTAATTCAGGAACGTCCGGATCACTGCGATGGCGGCCAGCTGGCCGATGCTGTCCCAACTCGTGTAGATAGCCGATTCAAGAATGTCCGCCGCGAGCTGCACCGACAGACCGGCCACCAGCCAACGCCCGTACTCCAGCCAGATCGAGCGCCGCTGATCGCCGTCGGCATCACCGCGGATCAGCAGCCACAGCCCCTGGATGAACAGCTTGACCGTGGCCAGCGTGATCAGGATCAGCGCCATGAACTCGATCAGGGTGACGATGGGCTCGGTAATTGTCACCAGCACTTCATGCAGTTCGAACATGGCAGGCTCCAGGTTCCTTGGCGTGCGCCCGCGTCAGCCGCGTTCCACGCAGCGGAAGCCGACGTGGCAGGTGGTGGTGTCCACCGGCTGCGCCATCCGGGCCGCCGGGCGGTAGCGGCGGCAATAGTTCGGCGCGCACAAGTGCGATCCGCCCTTCATCACCCTGCGCGGAATAGCCACCGGGTCGCGCGGATCGCGGCTGCCGTCGCGCGTGCCGCCGCGCGGATTGTCGATCGCGCAACAGGGTTTACCCTGCAGCACCCCGTGGTTCTGATACCAGTCGCCGGTCCACTCCCATACATTGCCGATCATGTCGTACAGCCCATAGCCATTCGGCGCGAAGCTGCCGACCGGCGAGGTCCAGCGATAGCCGTCCTCGTCGAGGCTCTGCCACGGGAACTCGCCCTGCCAGGTGTTGGCCTGGTGCCGGCCTCGCAAGGTAAGCGTGTCACCCCAGGCGAACTCCTGCCCGTCGCGCCCGCCGCGCGCGGCAAACTCCCATTCCGCCTCGGTGGGCAGGTCTTTGCCCGCCCACGCGGCGTAAGCGAGCGCGTCGTCGAAACCGATATGCACTACCGGGTGATCATCCAGCCCGGCCAGACTGGACTCTGGACCGCGCGGATGCCGCCAGTCTGCACCGGGAATGTACTGCCACCAGTTGTGGGTGTTGCGCATGTCCACACGCTGCGTCGGCTGTATGAACACCACCGACGACGGCACCAGCAACGCCGGGTCCGCGCCCGGATAGTCGCGAGGGTCGGCCGGCTTCTCTGGCGCGGTCACGTACCCGGTCTCGCTGACAAACCGCGAGAACTCGCGGTTGGTCACCGGGTAGCGGTCAATCCGGAATGCCGCCACCTTCACTTTGTGCTCCGGCGCTTCTTCCGGATAGTGGTCATTGGACCCCATCAGGAACACGCCGCCGGCAATGTCGACCATGTCATCCACCACCGCATTCATGGGCGACTCCGTGTGTTGAACGGCGGCATTGCGGGGAACAGGCACTGTGTCATCGAAGCGCTCCATGGTCAGCCGAACGGCCAGGTGTTGAAGCTCATGCTGGTGATCGCCGCCAGCCCCAGCAGCCAAAGCAAGCCGGCGGTGATCAACGTCAGCGAAACGGGGTAATGGCTTTCGCCGTGAACGAGCCCTTCCTTGATCATCAACTCGCGCTCGGAGCGCAGGCCCTTCATGTAGCGCAGGTGGTAGACGATGCCCAGGGTCAACATCACCAGCCCCAGCATCACCAGCGCCATGCCGAAGTTGCGCGGGGCTTGCGGCTTGAGCGTGCTGCCCGGCAGTTCCAGCACGTGGCCGAAGAACTGGAAGATGGTGAAGCCGAAGCCGATCAGCGACAGCGCGGTGCGGATGATCGACATCAACGTGCGGTCGGCGCTCATGCGGGTGCGCTGGAATGACATGCCGGTGCGCCGCGAGGACAGCTCCAGCGATGCCGCATCACCGCTGCCCAGGATCTGGCTGGCACGTTCGATGTTCAGCGCACTCTTCTCCAGGGCGCGGGTCGGGTCCTGCTCGGACATCATGCGTCTCCTCGTTGCTTGATCCAGCGCCCCGCCAGCCGCCGGAACGGACCACGCAGCAGCAGATAGGGGATAAAGGCCAGCAGTACCGCCACGACGAAGGCTTCCAGCGGATACGGGAAGCCACCAAAGGTGCGGATCTGGTAGATCACGTCCATTGCCACACCCAGCAGCAGAATGCGCGCGGTGGCAGTGAAACCTTCACGGAAGACCACGGTGCGTGCCGCGTTTCCGTTGGCATGCAGCAGACGTTGGAAGTACGGGCCCCGCCCAGCGCGGGCATCGCGCATGCCATCGATCAACGCAGTGATCAATGCCATCAACGGCTGCAGGAACAGACGGAATGTCATCACCCCATCGGTACGCGCGATCAGGTCGGACCAGAACCGGGTCAGGAAATCGATCACCAGAAGCATGTTCATCGGCCGCCGCACTGGGCCTTTAGAGTCGCCTGCGTGCATGGCTTCGGCATCGGGAGACGTACTGCACCGCATCCAGTATTTTTACTGCTCCAGCCTGCCTGCGGGCCGGGGCTATGCTGCAGCATGCGCGCCAATCACTACTCCCTGATGCGCGGTGGGCTGGTCCACCGCCTGCTGCACGCCAGCGGCACGCTGCAGCGCACCCGGCACCTGTCGGTCTGGCTGGCGGTGCTGCTGCTGGTGTTGGCGCTGGTGCCCCTGCTGCTTTTGACGGCGCAGGCGGGCACCCTGTGGCCCACCCCTGATGCTGCGCCCGGACATATTTCCCTGCTGGCCGACTACGACACGTTGGCGCGACTGCTGATCGCCCTGCCCCTGCTGGTGCTGACCGCACCGCGCGCGGACGCCCTGCTGCGCGGTGCAGTGCGCCAGTTGACCCGCAGCCATGTGGTGCATGCGGTGCGCGCGCCCCGCCTGGAAGCCCTGCTGGATCACGTGCGCACCCAGCGTGACAGCTGGCTGCCGGAGGCGGTGTGCCTGGTGCTGGCGTTTGCCCCGGCGTGGTCGGGTGCACCGGTGGCGGGCGTGCTGCCGGGGCTGGACGACTGGCGTTTCCATGGTGGCAGCCCAAGTGCCGCGGGCCTGTGGTACTCGGCCGTGGCCGTGCCGCTGCTGCGGCTGTTGCTGCTGCTCTGGTTCTGGCGCTTCCTGCTGTGGACGCTGGTGCTGTGGCGGCTGCCGCAGGTGGGGCTGGATCTGCATCCACAGCATCCTGATCGGGCCGGCGGACTGGCTTTTCTCGGGCGCGCGCAGATGCGCTTCAGCCCGCTCGCGGCTGCCGGCGGCATCATGCTGGCGGGCGCGTTTCTCAACCAGATGCTGCACCAGGACCAGACCTTGTTCGGCCTGCGCCACCTGATCGCCGGCTACGTGATCGGATCGACCCTGCTGCTGATCTCACCGTTGCTGCTGCTGGCTCCCGCACTGATCCATGCCAAGCGACATGCGCTGTACCGCTTCGATGCGCTGGGCAGCCGCGCCGCACGCGTGTTCGACCAGCGCTGGCGAGTGGGTGGCGAGACGCGCGCGGACGGCGACTCGCTGCTGGACCACAATGATGCGTCGGCCTACTGCGACTTCGGTGGCGTCTACCAGGGGGTGTCGGCGATGCGGGTGATACCGCTGTCGCGCTGGAATCTGCTCGGGCTGGCACTGCCCGCGCTGGCCCCGATGCTGCCATTGCTGCTGGTGGCGATGTCGGTGGATGAACTGGTGGCCAAGCTAATGGGCCTGCTGGCCTGACGACCGTAGTGTCCGCAGCGAATGGGAAAGATAAGTCTCACCCTGTAGCGCCGCCTGCACTGCCGGCAGCAGGTCTTCGCCGGCATCAGCCTTGAGCACGTAACTGCAGGGACCCAGCGCCATCGCCCGTGCCACCATCTGTGGCTCTGAGTGCACCGTGGCAAACACCACACCCAGCACCGGGCGCTGCGCGCGCAGCTGCCGCACCGCTTCCAGCCCATCCAGCTGCGGCATGGCGATGTCGGTCACCACCACGTCGGGCAGCATGCGCTGGGCCGCGTTCAGCAGCGAGGCACCGTCCTGGACCAGTCCGATGACATCGAAGGCATCGGTCAGCAGGCCACGCAGCTGCCGGCCCATGGCGGAGCCGTCTTCTGCCAGCAGCACCCGGACTGCACTCATGCTCTTCCGCCATGACCCACCGAGTCTTGATGGTGGGCGGCACCGGGAATACCGGCAATGGAAAAACAACCGGACGACGGCAAGTAAAATTACCGTCCAGCCCGGTAGCGACGCGCCATGCGCGTCATCGCGGTGCCCGATGCCCCGTGGAGACGCGCAGGGCGCGTCACTACGTCAATGCCTGATCAACCCCTCCAGCTCCGCCTTGCGCACCAGCTCAAGCGTGCCGTGCACGCCCAGCTCCTGCATGATCGCGTACTTGTGCGATTCGATCGTGCGCACCGAGACGCCCAGCTCGTAAGCGATCTGCTTGGAGCGCAGCCCACGGGCCACGTATTCCAGGATGCGCAGCTGCTTCTCGGTCAGCAGATAGCGGGGTCGCCCGGTGCTGACAATGGCATCGGCGGCCAGGGTCGGGGTCACATACGTTCGCCCGTCCATCACCCCGTCCAGGGCACGCACCAGCTCTTCGCCCGCGGCACTCTTGAGCACATAGCCCTTGGCTCCGGCCCGCAGGGCCTGCGCAGCCATGTTGGTTTCATCGTGCATGGTCAGGAACACGACCGGCACGTCATAACCTTCCTCGCGGATCACCCGCATCGCGTCGATGCCACTCAATCCCGGCATGCTGATGTCGGCGACCACCACGTCCGGCGGGTCACGCCGCACCGATTCCACCAGCGCCTCGCCCGAGGTCACCAGTTCGATCGAGTCGAACCGTCCCACCAGCAGCTGCTCGATTCCCTGTGCAACCACACGATGATCATCGGCCAGTACCACCCTGCGATAACGACATTCTTCCTGCACCTGCAACGCCTGCATAGTCGTGTCTCCGGTTGCGTCCACCCTTCCCTGTGGCGGGAATCACCCACTATCGTGAATGGTTCCTGCACAAGGTTATGACGTTGCGTCCACTGCCGTGATGACAACGTGACGCACCCGCATCAAAACCGTGACATCGCTCTCAACCGCGCAGGGTATCGCGCGGACTCTCGCCAAACATGTCGCGATACATCACCGAGAAGCGCCCTAGGTGCCCGAATCCGTAGCGGATTGCCACCTCCGTTACCGCACCCTGCCCGCGTGCCCGGCGCAGGGCGCTGCGTGCCAGATTCAGCCGCGCCATCTGGTGCCACTGACACGGGCCATGGCCGTAGGCGTCACGGAACAGGCGCTCAAGCTGGCGTTCGCCCATGCCCAGCGCGCTGGTCAGCGCCCGGCTGTCGTAGGCGCGGTCGCACTGGGTCTTCAGGTAGTTCTCGGCACGCCGCACCACGCCATCACGATAACGTTCACTGTAGCTGCCCAAGGCACGGCGCGGCAGACCGGCATCGGTCGCCGCCACTGAATCGAGAAATGCCGTGAGCAGGTTGTCGGCTTGCCCTCGGACCTGTGCGGGGGTCACCAGACTGGCCGGGTGCGCCGCGTCATGCAGCGTGTTCAGCACGGTGCGGCGCAGTCGCGCGGCGTCGGCTGCGGTGGCCGCCCGGCTGTACCAACCGGAACGCGGCACCTGCAGCTCGCGGCCCAGCCGGGCCACCGCTTCGCGTTGCAGCACCCCGCGTGGGATCAGCAGCACCGCCCACTGCCAGCCGCCGGGCCGGGGGCGCACATTCAGCTCGCTGTCTTCGGCGAAGACCATGATCTGCCCGGCCGGAATCCAGCGTCCGTTGGCCCACATCGGACCTTCGCTGTTCACGGCCATGGCGAGCCCGATCAGATCCTCACCGAAGCTGCCACTGGCAAAAATGGGCAGGTTGTACGACCCGCTGTCCAGGCTGAACTCGGGAAACACCACCCGCTGCACGCTGGCCCGGAACTGGCCGCCGGCCAGAAGGCGCTGCTCGAAGCGGGTGTCCCGCACGACACCCAGCAACGCCTCGGCGTCAAAGCCGTTCACGTCGAAGCGACTGTAATGGGCCATCGGTTCGTCCATGCCAACTCCGGGTTCATGTCGGAAAGTGGATAGCGCGCAACGCAGCAATCTGCTTGTATCGAACCGATTGTGCGACCGGAATCCAGCGCCGACAAGCCTTCCGACATCCCCCCGCAGGCCCGTTACCGGGATCCCCGCGACTGTTCAAGAGGTGCGACGTGCAGGCAAGCAGTCAGGCAACCCGGGCGGGATCCCGAACGCGTGGCGCGCGCGCCCTGCGCGCCGCGGTCCACCCACCGTTGCGTGTTCCCACCGGTAACGAACTGAAACAGTGGCTGTTGCGGACGTTGCCCCTGCTCGCCGGGTGCCTGCTGGGGCAATGGCTGGCGTTCGTGGTCGAGCTGCCAGGTACCACGGCCGCACTGTTCTGGTTACCCGGCCCGTTGCTGCTCGGCTGGCTGTTGTCCACCCCGGTCCGCCAATGGCGCGATGTTCTGATCGCAGCGGTCGCCGGCACCCTGCTGTCGCTGCCGCTGGTACCCGTCGCCGGCTACACGCGCGTGCTGGCAACGCTGGGGGAATTCGCCCTGGTCACGGCGTGTGCCTGGGCACTGGTGCGCTGGCAGCAGAACCGGCCGCAACTGGAAGGCTACCGCGATCTCAGCCTGTTCCTGCTGGCCGCCTGTGTTCTGCTGCCGCTGTGCGCCGCCTGGTGGCACG
>NZ_RHPP01000167.1 GCF_003935715.1 Stenotrophomonas sp. 278
GTGCGCGCCATGCCGGCACCAAGCGGCGTGCCCGCACCGGCACCGGCACCCAAGCCGGCCGCCGCCCCACGCCCGCCGGTAGCACCTGCGGCACCCGCCGCGCCCCCGGCTCCTCCGGCACCGGATGCTGACACGCGTCCCGTCACCCGGACCCACATGATCACCACCGGCCGCCTGGATCTGTCGCAGCAGCCGGCGCAGGCCTTCGTACTGCTGGATCGGGAAAACAGCTTCTTCGTCGATGGCTCGATGGCCGATATCGAACAGGCCAAGCGCGATGCCAGTGGCAGCAACCATGTGCTGTGGGCACGACGCGGCAACCAGCGCTATCTCATCAACGATCCGGCGCTGATGAAGTCGCTCGCCATGGCGCAGCAGGAAGTCGCCAAGCTGGGACAGGAGCAGGGGCTGCTGGGCTCCCGTCAAGGAGAACTGGGCAAGCGCATGGGGGAAATCTCACTGCGCGCCAGCCGCCAGGCCCTGGCGTCACTGGACGCCGCAGAGATGGCAAACCAGGCGGCACGCCAGGCCCACACGCAGGCTGAAGCCGAACTGGCGGCGCTCAGTGCGAAGCAGCAGCAGGAACTGGCCCGCCAGCAGCAAGGGCTGGCACGCAAGCAGCAGGCCTTGGCACAGCAGCAGAGCCAGGTGTCGGCGAAGATGGCGCGCGATATTCGCAGCGCCATTGATCAGGCGCTGGCCAACGGTACCGCACAGTCGTTGCGTTGAGCTCGCCGGGCATCAGGCATGACGCGCCATGCGCGTCTCAGCGCATGATCAGTTACAACCGATCCGTTCGATCCGGTTCTGCGCATCCACATGGATGGTCAGACGATCCTCGCGAAAGTCCATGGTCACCGCCATGTTCGGCTTGACCACGCGCGCATGCTTGGCCCCGCTGTCTTTCACTGCCTTTTCCACCAGTGCCGCGTCGGCGACCTTGCCGACCAGACTCTCCAGCGCCTCGGGCCGGCACGGCGTGGGCGTGCTACCCACCGGTACCGGATCGACCACCGCCTGCGGCGGCTCCTCGGCAGTGTTCTTCGGCGGCTGGCTGCATGCGGCCAGGGGCAGGGCACAGCTGACCAGCAGCAACAAAGAAAGGCGCATGGCGGGCTCCTACAAGGTAGTGGTGTGCACAGCATGCACCGCATTGGCTGCACCTGATGTCAACAGCATCGCGATCCTGTAGTGCCGGGCCTTGCCCGGCACCGAAGCGCCCGCGAAAGGCCAGCCGGGCAGAGCCCGGCTCTACATGGCATCCAGCGGGGGCGGCGTTGCATCAAGCACCATCAGGTGCCTGCAGGGCCAGCGTCTCCCGCTCCCGCTGCTCCTCGGCCACCAGCCGCAGCATCAGCTGGGCCAGGGTGACCACGTCCTGGTGGTTGTGCTCGGCGACACGGCGCAGGTTGAGTGCGCTGCCGCCGCGCAGATAGTTCAGCCAGGCGGCCGGTGCCTCCGAGCCGGGCAGGTCGTCCTCGCGCACGATCTGCAGCAGCTGCCGCTCGATGGTGGCCAGCCGGCAGTTTTCCCAGGTGCCGCGGTAGCGCCGGCGGGTCGGGAACAGCAGGTCCACATGGTCGAGCGCGCTGATCGGTTCGCGCTGTCGCGCCAGCCGGTATCGCGTCTTCAGCAGCGGCGCGTCGTAACAACGCCCGTTGTAGCTGCAGAACACCGTGGACGGCTGCAGCCAGCTGGCAAAGGTGCGCAGCATGGCGGTTTCCGCCGCCATGGTGGTCATCAGCAGCTGGCGGATGCGCAGCCCCGTACCCTGCTGCACATCATGGTGCCAATCCGCCGCACCGATCATGAACGCACGGGTGCCGGTGCCGCCCGCCAGGCCGGTGGTTTCGGTGTCGAAGAACAGCAGATCCTGCGGCTGCACGGCTTCGCCTTCGCGGCGGGCAAACGCCAATGACAGCGGAGTGGTGGGGATGACCTGCGGCAGGAAGGCTTCAATCAGGAACAGGCCGTCGGCAATCTGCTCGCCTGGTACATGGCGGTCCTGTGCCGATGCGCGCGGACGTGCGCTGGCAGTGCCGCGCTCGCGCAGGCCGAGCAGGCGGTGCAGACCGCCGACATCCGGTTTGCGCAGCGCCGGTGCAGGCACTGCCGCGGCGGCGGGCGGTGCGGCAATGCCGGTCGGCTTGTGCTTGATCTCCTGTTCGACCCAGGCAAACACCGAATCCGGCGCTGGTTTGCGCGCGCGCGCCTCATTGGCCGCTGGCGGCAAGGCAGGTTCGACTGCAGGCACCGTGGGCGCGGGCGTGGACGGAGGTGCCGGTGTGGCATCGCCCGCCTGTCGGCGCAGCAGGCGCAGCTTGTCCAGGCTGATGCTCAAAAAGGCACGACCTCCACGTCAGTGTGGCGCGCCGCGTCGGGCAGTGCGTGGGCGTCGAACAGGTCCAGCACCTTCAATGCAAGCGCCTTGGGTGTGGTGGCGTCTTCTTCCTGGCCGGCCAGCACCGGGCCCACGCAGGCCGGGCACCCAGCCTTGCAGTCGCAGCGCTGCACCAGCTCGCGCGCGCGCAGCAGCAGTTCGGCCTGGCGGGTCCACAGCGGTTCGCTCAGGCCAACGCCACCGGGGAAGTTGTCGTACAGATACACGGTGGGCACGAACTGCTGCTGCAGCTCGATCGCGCTGGCATCGAACTCCGCGCCACGCAGCTGGCCGCGCCCGCTCTGGTCGGCTACCGCGAACCATGCGCCGTCGCCGTTGCCCACCGCCTTCTGCAGGTCGCGTGCGTCGGCCATCACCGCCACCGTGGCGACGATGTGCAGCGCATAAGCCGCGCCAAGGAAACCATCCAGCGCTTCCTGCTTCGAGTCGAACGCGGTCAGCAGCAGCGCCTGCGGCAACTGCCACCACACCGCCGTGGTATGCAGTTCCTGGTCGGGCAGGTTGACCGGGCCGTAGCCGATGTTTTCATGCGTGTAATAGCGGATCTTCTTGTAGCCGGCCACGCGCCGCACCACGTGCACTTCGCCGTGGTGCGAATCGCCGCGCCCGGCCACGCAGCCGTCGAAGCGATCGAGCACCTTGAGCTTGGTGAAGTCGATGCTGTCGGTGTAGTAGTCCACGTGGGTGCGGGTGACGTAGGCCTTGCGACCTTCCCAGTCCAGCCGCTCCACCTGGTAGGGCGTGGACTGCACCATGTGGATGGCCCCCTCATACAGGGTCAGCGCCGCAGCGGAGTAATCCACTTCCGCGATGATCTGCTGCTTGCCGTCGCTGCGATCCACCACCACGAAGTTGCCGTCCGCGACCGAACGCAGGCTGACCGCATTGGCGGGGTAGCTGTCGGCGATCCACTCCCAGCGGTCGCCCTCGCGGTGCACCACTTCGGTTTCGGCCAGCGCTTCGAGGAACACCAGCGGGTCGATCGGGCCAAACGGGTCGCCGGCCAGGAACGGCAGTTCGAATGCGGCGCAGCGGATGTGGTCGAACAGGATCAGCGGCTGGTCCGGCGCGATGCGCGCATGCTCCGGCGAGGCCTCGGCAAAGAAATCCGGATGCCGCACCACGTACTGGTCCAGCGGCTGCGAGCTGGCCACCATCACGCCCAGCGCGGGCTGCTGGCGGCGGCCCGCGCGGCCGAAGCGCTGCCAGGTCGCGGCCACGCTGCCGGGATAGCCGTTGAGCACCACCACGTCCAGGCTGCCGATATCCACCCCCAGCTCCAGTGCGGAAGTGCTGACAATGCCGTCGATGCTGCCGGCGCGCATGGCACGCTCGGTCTCGCGACGTTCGGTGGGCAGGTAGCCGCCGCGGTAGGCGCGGATGCGCGCCGGCTTGCGCGGGTCGTGATCGAAGATGTCTTTCAGGTACTTGGTGAGCACTTCGACCATCAGCCGGCTCTGCGCGAAGATCAGCGTCTTCAGGCCGGACTTGATCGCAATGCGCGCGATGCGGTTGCTCTGCGAGCGCGCCGAGGCACGCAGGCCGAGGTCGGCGTTGACCACGGGCGGATTCCACAGCAGCACGTGTTTCGGGCCGGTGGGGGCACCGGATTCGGTGATCGCAGTGACCGGCGCTTCAATCAGTGCTTCGGCATGGGCCTTGGGATTGCCGATGGTGGCCGAGCACAGGATGAACTGCGGTTCCACGCCGTAAAACGCGCAGATGCGCTTGAGCCGGCGCAGCACGTTGGTGACATGGCTGCCGAACACGCCGCGGTAGGTGTGGACCTCATCGATGACCACATAGCGCAGGTTCTCGAAGAACTGCGCCCACTTGGTGTGATGCGGCAGGATGGCCTGGTGCAGCATGTCCGGATTGGACACCACGATGTCGCCGTGCAGGCGGATCGCCTGGCGCGCATCGCCGGGGGTGTCGCCGTCGAAGGTGAACGCTTTGACGCCGAGATCGCCGGCACGGTTCAGTTCCAGCAGCTCGGCCACCTGGTCCTGGGCCAGCGCCTTGGTCGGGAACAGATACAGCGCCTTGGCCTTGCCCTGCATGGCCGCGCTGACCACGGGCAGGGTGTAGCACAGCGACTTGCCGCTGGCGGTCGGGGTGACGATGGCGACGTGCTCACCACGCTGGGTGGCCTCCCAGGCTTCGGCCTGGTGGCTGTATAGCTGCTCGATGCCGCGCGCCTTCAATGCGGCGATGAGCGCCGCGGGCACGTCGGCCGGAATCGGCGCGTAGCGACCTTCACGTCCCGGAATCGTAAAACTGCCAGTGATGCGGTCGGCATAGCGCCGTTGCAGCCGCGCGGTCAGCAGCGCGCCATCCCGCGAAGGCAGCCCCTCGGTCGTGGACAGCCGGCGCTCGGCGTCTTCGGTGCGCTTGGCGAGTTCGTAGGCCATGGGAAAAACGGTCTGCAAAGGACAGCAGATAAGCATAGCCCCGTCTCATATCCCGAGACACCGCGTGTAGAGCCGGGCCATGCCCGGCTGGCGCGCCGCCTGAAGCATTCATGAAAAACGAAATCTGAAGCCCCCATCCGTATCCTTGCGCAAGGATGCAGGGTCACGGAGCGGCAGAAGTGGCAACACGTGCAATTCAGGCAGTAACGTTGGCCAGCGCACTGCTGGTCGGCACAGCACATGCCCAATCACCGCCGGTTACCCCACCGGTCGAACCGCCGCCGGCCACGTCGGCACCCCCCCCGGCGAATAACGACAACGTCACCACCCTCGGCGAAGTCCGCGCCGTCAAACCCGAAGACGAGCCCTTGGATCTGTACCGCTTCAAGAATCCGGTAGAACCTGCGCCAAACCGATTCAGCCGCACCTGGAGTGAGCCGCCTTCGGTGGAACAGGTCAGCCTGAGCGGCGGCTACCTGATGATGGGCATCAACGCCGCCCTCGGCGCAGCCGGCAAGGGCATCCACAAACTTACCGGTGGCCCCGATCAAATCCAGTCTGCCACCGCCCGTCCGCCGCCCGAGCTGACCGAAGACCAGCAGCAGCGCGCCCTGCAGCACCAGGACGTCACCCCGTAGAACCGTGCTTGCCCGGCTTCTTTTCAATCGTTATACAATTCCCAAGTAATAATTAAATGGGAACCGTCATGGTCACGACCGTACAACTCGCAACGGCCCGCGAACTAGCGGCGGCTGGCAGCGTCCAGGACACGCTGCTCGTGGGTAGGACTGGCGGCTACGCCGTGCTGTTCAAACTCGGCATCGGCGAACGCGCATTGGCGACCAAGGCGGGGGCGACACGTCTCTTCTCCGGACTTGATGCCGCTGTGCGTGTGCTTCGAAGGGAGCTGGGTATCAATCACTATCAGGTGGATACCAGCGGCTATGCGGAACGTGAGGAGCCCCGGACCCGACCGGACCGGGCCGAAGCCCTGAAACAGAATCACGAGGACGCCGCGTACACCGAGTTCCTCCGTCGGGAAACTGCCAGAGCGTTGACGGATACGCGTCCAAGCCTCTCCACTGAGGAGGCTGAGGCGTACATGGATGCCGTCAAGGAAAGGCATCTGGTGCAGCTGGAAGAGATGATGAGGCGTAAGGAACGTAGTAGGTGAGCGTTGCCTGGACGCCGGGCGCTACCGAGGACCGTCAGCGCTTCTTGGACGCGGCTTTCGAACGTGCCATGGAGAAAGAAGATCCGTCCATCTATCGTGCAGCCCTGGAAGCGGATACGAACATAACGCAGGAAGCCTTGGCCTTGGATGGTGTAGCGACATGGCGGGAAGGGCCGCTAGACGGGACGCGCCTCTATGTCTGCCGCGGGGCTCCCTACCTGCTCGTCTACACCCGTAATGGGAACGATGTACAGATCATCTGGGTCGCGCCAACGGCGTCAAACTGGAAGTCGTCAATCTGAAGCGGGGGGGCACCGCCGCTCCAGCCACCACAACAGCCCTGCCACGGCGACGAATGCCAGCAGCCACGGCCAACGCGGGCCGGGAACTGGCACAGGCGAACCCGAAGCGGCTGCGCTGCCCTGCGTGAGTCGCTGTGCCGTGGTCTGTCGCACCTGCTCGCGATGCAATGACGCCGCGGCGGCGGGATCAAACACGTAGAACGCCTGCGTTGCCTCACCCTGCTGCAGTAGATGCCAACCGGCGGCGGTGGACCAGTAACCCGCACAGCGTTGCGTGCTGCTGACCGGGTCGATCTGCAACGTGACCGTGCTGCCCTGCGGATCGGTCACCTGCGCGCCGTCGGTGATCTGGCAGATCGCCATGCGCTCGCCAGACCACGGCGTGGTCGCTTCCATTCGCGCCGCAACGGCGGCGGGAAGCGCACGCGCGACCTGTGCGAACACCGACGACCACAGTTCGGCGTAGCGATCATCGCGACCGGCCAGCACCAGCCGGTAACTGTCGCTGATCGGAAGCAGTGCCACGCGCCCACGTCCCACGCTGCGCCAGCCGCCCACGGGCTGTCCCTTGGCGTCCTGCAGCAGGGCTTCCGTGCCGGCAGCGCTGGCGTCGAATCGCTCCAGGGTCGGCGGCACGCTGCTGTGCGAGGCCGCATGGGCCTCATCGATGTAGGCGGTGCTGTCAGTCGCGGGCCGCGCCGGTCCTCGTCGCGCCTGCAGCAGCGTACTTTCCGGGTCGGCGGGCAAGATGAGGGGGGCCGCGCGCGTGCCGCCGCGGATCGCCAGTCCCCAGCCACTCAGTACCTGCCGCGCGCTGTCGCTCAACGGACCACCGCTACGCACCAGAACGCCGAGCCCGTCACGCAGCGCCTGCTGGATCAGGCTGCGCTGGGAAGTGCCCAGAGAGGCAAGGCTGCGCTCGTCGAGCACCAGCACATCGGTAGCGGCCAGACGTGCAGCCGTCAGCGCTACCGGTGCATCGCCCAGCATCACCCCGCCGCCGGCGTTCGCCTGCATCTGCACGGTCAGGCCCGTGTCAGTGGCCCAGCGCCGCAGGTACTTCCATTCCGGGCCTGGCGCGGCCGCCAGCATCAGCACCCGCGGTGCGGGCTGGGCCACGGTCTGCAGCGGCACGGGGACGCTGCCCACGGTGTGCTGCCGGGCATCGAGCAGGCGCAGGGTGAATTCGCTGCGGCCCGCGTCGCGGGCGCTGCCCTGCAGCTGCACATTGCCCTGCGCGTCGAGCGGTGCGCGATCCACCACCATGCCGGCAGGGTCCAGCAGCTCGGCACGCGCGTTGGCCACGCCGTGCGCACGCGCGGTCACGGTGAACAGTCCGCCGGGAGCAGTGATCGCCGGCGGCTGCAGGTTCACCCAGCCGCGCGGAGCGGGCGCGGGCTGCAGGGTGACGCGTGCGGGCAGCGCGGTGTCGCGATCACGTGCGGCCAGAC
>NZ_RHPP01000168.1 GCF_003935715.1 Stenotrophomonas sp. 278
ATATAACCTCTACACCTTGTCTTTTTTTGGGGGGTGGGGGGGGGGCGGGCGGGGGGGGGGGGGCCGGGGGGGGGGGGGGGGGGGGCCGGCCAACGGCCGGCGCTACCCGGTGTTCCACGGGCGTACCTGTTGTTGACGGCAACGAAGCCCTACCATCGGGTACCCCCACCCCGTCTGACCGCGCATGTCCGCATCCCCCTCCGTCTCCGGACGATCACGCTGGTTCGTCGCCGGCGACTTCAACGGCTTCTTCGGCCTGGTGGTCGACAACCTGTCGATCCTGGGCTTCATTGCGATGGCACTGGTGGGCATCTTCCAGTTCCCGGCCGACGTGGTGTTCGGGCGCATGTTCCCCGGCACGGCCTTTGGCGTGCTGGTCGGCAACGTGCTGTACACCTGGATGGCCCGTCGCCTGGCGGCGCGCACCGGCCGTGACGATGTGACGGCGATGCCGCTGGGCCTGGATGCGCCCACCAGCATCGGCATGGCGCTGCTGGTGCTGGGCCCGGCTTTCCTGGCCTTCAAGGCGCAGGGGCTGGCCCCGCATGATGCCGCCATCGCCACCTGGCAGCTCGGCATGGCCTCGCTGGTGATCATGGGCGTGCTCAAGACGATCCTGTCGTTCTTCGGCGAGGCGGTGACCCGCGCGCTGCCGCGCGCCTCGCTGCTGGGCTCGATCGCCGGCATTGCCATCGTGCTGATGGGCTTCCTGCCGCTGCTGGAAACCCTGCGTTCGCCGGTGGTGGGCTTCGTCACCCTGGGCCTGCTGCTGTACGTGCTGGTGGCCAAGCGCAAACTGCCGATCCGCGCGCCGGGCGTGCTGGTGGCATTCGTGTTCGGCACCGTGCTGTATTACGGCCTGGGCCTGGCGGGGCTGGGTGCACCGGGTTTCAAAGTGCCGGAGTGGACCCCGCCGCAGGTGGTGCTGCCGTGGCCGACGCTGGGCTTCATCGAAGGCCTGCCCACGGCCATGACCTACCTGCCGCTGCTGCTGCCGTTCGGGCTGCTGATGGTGGTCGGCGGCATCAATGTCTCCGAAAGCGCGCGCGCCGCCGGCGATGACTACCGCACCCGTGACATCCTGCTGGTCGAAGCGGTGGCCACGCTGGTTGCCGGCCTGTGCGGCGGCGTCGCCCAGACCACGCCCTACATCGGCCAGCCGGCGTACAAGCACATGGGCGCGCGCAGCGGTTACACGCTGTTGACCGGTTTGTTTGTCGGCATCGGCGGCATGCTCGGGGTGATCTCCGGGCTGGTGCAGTGGCTGCCGCTGGCGGTGCTGGCTCCGATCATCGTCTACGTGGCGATCGACATCACCACCCAGGCGTTCCAGGCGACGCCCCGTGAGCATGCGGGCGCGATGGTGCTGGGCTTTCTGCCGTCGGTGGCCTACCTGCTGGCGATCAAGGCCCCGGGATGGATCGCGCCGGAACAGCTGCTGGCGATGACCACCACGCTGGACGGGCACGGACTGCCGGAGCTGGCGGTGATTTTCACCTTGGGCAATGGCTTCATCATCACCTCGATGCTGTGGATTGCCGCCGTGGTGGCGATGATCGACGGCCGGTTGCTGCGCGCGTCCGGCATTCTGCTGGTGGCTGCGGCGCTGACCCTGTTCGGATTGATCCATTCGGTGGACCCGCGCGGTGGCATCTACCTGCCGTGGACGCTGGAAGGCCTGCCGAAGCTGATCAGCTGGCAGTTCGCCGGGGCGTATGTGGCGCTGGCGGCGTTGCTGGCATTGTTGTCATTGCAGAAGAGCGATCACGACCAACGGTCGTGATCTACCGTCGCATGATTCGATGGAGCGATCACGACCAACGGTCGTGATCTACCGGGCAATCATCCATGCGGCGAAGGGTAGGTCACGACCGTTGGTCGTGACCGCAATCACGCGTCCCCATCCAGCTCCGGGTAATAGCGGAAAATCCCGTTGGTGTTGAACGCCAGCCGCCGCTCCGATGCCAGGTAGGCGGCCACGTTCGGCCGCCGCTGTACCCGGTCATGCAGCGCATGCAGCAGTGGCAGGTCGCCACGCAGCGCCTGCATCCGGCGCGGAAACATGTAGGTCAGCCCGCTGACCAGCTGGAACAGTGAAAGATCCACATACGAATGCTCGCGCAGTGGATGCAGGCCACCGTTGGCCTCCAGCACCTGCTCGAACCAGCCCAGGAATTTGGGCATCCGTTCGCCGCGCATGGAAGCCGCACGCGCCTTGGCGGCGTCCTTCTGGTCCTCGTAGTACTTCGATGCGGCAATGGGATGATGCGTGTCGTGGATCTCCGCCACGAAGTCGACGATGGTCATCTGCAGCTGCAGTGCCTGGATGCGGCGTGATGCCGCCTCGGGGACCAGGTTCAGTTCCGGCCCCAGGTAATCCAGGATGGCCGCGACCTGCGCGATCACCTGCCGACCGGTGACCAGAAACGGCGGCGCGAACGGCTGCAACCCCTCATGTTTCCCTTCGAGGAACGGGGTGATGGCCTCGTCACCGTGCACCCGTGCCATGTCGGTGTAGGCCGCACCCGCATCTTCCAGCGCCAGGCGCACGAACTCACCGCGGCCTTGAATGCCGGTCCAGTAATACAGCTCGTAGTGCATGTGGGATCTCCTCGGTATCAAACACCAGCGTCGCCAGCGTCATAGAAAGCTGCCGTGATCACCGTGTCCCGCCCGCGTAGAGCCGGGCTTGCCCGGCTGCTCTGCCACATGTGTGACGTCAGCCAGGCAAGCCCAGCTCTACAGCACTTCCAGTCATGCAGACGTTGACGATAATGATGGGAATGAGAATGATTCGCAAGTATGGCAATGCCGGCGCTGAATTGCCAGCGTCGCGTTTGTCTTGAATCACTTCGCGGCAACCGCATATCCGGTACATCTGATACGGCCGGCGACGCTGGCCACGACCTTGAAGAGGATCCCCCAATGCGAATGGACAAGCTCACCTCGCGTTTCCAGCAGGCGCTGGCCGACGCGCAGTCGCTGGCCGTGGGCCGCGACCACTCCATCCTTGAGCCGGTGCACGTATTCACCGCGCTGCTGGACCAGCAGGGCGGCAGCACGCGTCCGCTGTTGTCGCAGGCTGGCGTCAACGTACCGGTGCTGCGCGAGCGATTGACCGAGGCCCTGGATGCGCTGCCCAAGGTGACCGGCCAGGCCGGCAACCTGTCGATGGGCAACGACCTGAACCGGCTGCTCAATGCCACCGACAAGCTGGCCCAGCAGCACGGCGACGCTTTCATCGCCAGCGAATGGTTCGTGCTGGCGGCGCTGGATGACGGCGGCACCCTGGGCATGGCGCTGCGCGCCGCCGGGGCCGACAAGACCCGTGTGGACGCCGCCATCGACAAGATCCGCGGCGGGGAAAGCGTGCAGTCTGAAAATGCAGAAGACCAGCGCCAGGCGCTGGAGAAGTACACCATCGACCTGACCGCGCGCGCCGAAAGCGGCAAGCTCGACCCGGTGATCGGCCGCGACGAGGAAATCCGCCGCACCATCCAGGTGCTGCAGCGCCGGACCAAGAACAATCCGGTGCTGATCGGCGAACCCGGCGTGGGCAAGACCGCCATCGTGGAAGGCCTGGCCCAGCGCATCATCAATGACGAGGTGCCCGAAGGACTGCGCGGCAAGCGCGTGTTGTCGCTGGACATGGGCGCATTGATTGCAGGAGCCAAGTTTCGCGGCGAGTTCGAAGAGCGCCTGAAGGGCGTGCTCAACGACCTGGCCAAGAGCGAGGGTCAGATCATCCTGTTCATTGACGAGCTGCACACGATGGTCGGCGCGGGCAAGGCCGACGGCGCGATGGATGCCGGCAACATGCTCAAGCCGGCGCTGGCGCGTGGCGAACTGCATTGCGTTGGTGCGACCACGCTGGACGAGTATCGCAAGTACATCGAAAAAGACGCGGCACTCGAGCGCCGCTTCCAGAAGGTGTTCGTGGGCGAGCCCAGCGTGGAAGACACCATCGCCATCCTGCGCGGGCTGAAAGAAAAGTATGCCGTGCACCACGGCGTGGAGATCACCGACCCGGCCATCGTCGCGGCGGCAACCCTGTCGCATCGCTACATCGCCGACCGTCAGCTGCCGGACAAGGCGATCGACCTGATGGATGAGGCGGCCTCGCGCATCCGCATGGAGATCGATTCCAAGCCGGAAGAACTGGACCGCATGGAGCGCCGACTGATCCAACTCAAGATCCAGCGTGAAATGCTGAAGAAGGAGAAGGACGACGCCTCGCGGCAGCGCCTGGCTGACCTGGAGACCGACATTGACGCGCTTGAACGCGAGTTCTCCGACCTGGACGAGATCTGGAAGTCGGAGAAGGCGGCGTTGCAGGGCGCCACGAAGATCAAGGAGCAGATCGAGCAGGTCAAGCTGGAACTGGAGTCGGCCCAGCGCCGCCAGGATTTCGGCCGCATGAGCGAACTGCAGTACGGCCAGCTGCCGCAGCTGGAAAAGCAGCTGGCGGCCGCGCAGGAGGCGGAGAACACCGAGTTCAAGCTGGTCCAGGACCGGGTTACCGCCGAGGAAATCGCCGAGGTGGTCTCGCGCTGGACCGGCATCCCGGTCAACCGGATGCTGGAAGGAGAGCGTGAGAAGCTGCTGCGCATGGAAGATGTGCTGCACGAACGCGTGGTCGGCCAGGAAGAGGCGATCAAAGTTGTTTCCGATGCCGTGCGCCGTTCGCGTGCGGGCTTGTCCGATCCCAATCGTCCGAGTGGTTCGTTCCTGTTCCTGGGGCCGACGGGCGTGGGCAAGACCGAGCTGTGCAAGTCGCTGGCCGAGTTCCTGTTCGACAGCAGCGACGCGATGATCCGCATCGACATGAGCGAGTTCATGGAAAAGCACAGCGTGGCGCGCCTGATCGGTGCGCCTCCGGGCTACGTGGGCTATGAGGAAGGCGGCTATCTGACCGAAGCGGTGCGTCGCCGGCCTTATTCGCTGATCCTGCTCGACGAAGTGGAGAAGGCGCACACCGATGTGTTCAACATCCTGCTGCAGGTCCTTGACGACGGTCGCCTGACCGACGGCCAGGGTCGCACGGTGGACTTCCGCAACACGGTCATCGTGATGACGTCCAACCTGGGCTCGCACCAGATCCAGGACATGAGTGGTGACGACAGTCCGGAAGCCTACACCCAGATGAAAGCGGCGGTGATGGGCGTGGTGCAGGCGCATTTCCGTCCGGAGTTCATCAACCGGCTGGACGACATCGTGGTGTTCCACCCGCTGGACAAGGCGCAGATCAAACAGATCGCGCGCATCCAGATGCAGGGTCTGGAGCGTCGCCTGGCTGAGCGTGGCCTGCGTATCGAGATCAGCGACGAGGCATTCTCGCTGCTGGGCAATGTTGGCTTTGATCCGATCTATGGCGCGCGTCCGCTCAAGCGTGCAATCCAGGCACAGCTGGAGAACCCGCTGGCGCAGCGCATTCTGTCCGGCGACTTCAGCAGTGGCGATGTCGTCCGGGTGGATGCCGCCGATGGCCGGCTGGTGTTTGCCAAGGGGTGAGGTTGACGGCCGCGATACTGCAGAGGGCCCCGGCAAGTGCCGGGGCCCTTTTTTCTAGAGCAGCTGAACGCGGTTGTCTCCGCTGCGCGCCATGGGCGCGCCGGGCGGGCAGTTGAAGGCTGCGGCATAAGCCGGCATGTTGGACGGCACGACGTCCGTTCGCGGTGCGCCGAAGCTGTGCGGGTCGGTGGCCATCTCATACTCCAGCCGCAGTGGCGTCTGCAGGCGCCGGTTGACCACGGCCCAGCTGATGAAGAAGCGCTGCTCGCGGCTGAGCCCGTCGACCATCGGGTCCGGTCGTCCCGCGGCCTCCTGGTGCAGTGCGTCCAGCGCGAGCGTGAGCCCACCCAGGTCGGCCATGTTCTCGCCGGCGGTCCGGGTGCCATCGACCGTGAGCCCGTCGATCTGCCGCAGGTCGAACTGCGCGGCCAGTTGCGCGGACAATGCGTGATAGTGCTGCCGTTCGGCGTCGCTCCAACCGTTGCGCAACCCTCCATCCAGCGCGAACCCGCTGGTTTCCGCAGAGAAGGCGTGGCTCATTTCATGGCCGATGATCGCGCCGATGGCTCCGTAGTTGAGCGCGTCGTCTGCCTGTGGATCGAAGTTTGGCGGCTGCAGCAGGGCGGCCGAGAATGCCACGTTGTTGTTCAGTACATCGAAGTAGGCGCGCACCTCATGCGCATGTGCCCGCCACCGCTGCGGATCGGCGGGCTGTCCGATACCGGCCATCATGACCCGCTGCTGGAAAGCGCGGGCGCGCTGCAGATTGCGCAGGTAGCCGCAGCGTTCGGTGTCCAGGCCTGACCAGTCCGGCCAGTGGTCGGGGTGGCCGATGTGCAGGTTGAGCTGCTCGACGCGGGCCTGGGCAGACACGCGGCTGGCGTCCTCCAGCCAGGTCACGTTGCCCAGGCGGTGCTTCAGGGTGAAGCGCATCTGCTCCACCATCCGTCCGATCCGCGCGCGTGAGCTCGCAGGGAACCACGCGCGGGCATATGCCTCGCCGAGCAGGGGGCCGGCGTGGGCATTGATGGCGGCCAGCACCCGTTCCCAGCGCGGAGGAAGCGGGGTGGAGCGATTCAGCAACCGCTGCTCGAAGCGGTGGCCGGCCTGGACGAAGCGGTCGTCCAGATAAGGACTGGCCATGTCCAGGCAGTGGAAACGCAGATAGGCCTGCCAGACGGCAGGGGCATCATCAACCAGGGCGGCGTCCAGCGTGCGATGGAAATCGGGTGTCGCCAGCGAGAAACGATCAGGCGGTGCTGCGCCCAGCGATTCGAACAATGCGGTCCAGCTGAAATTCGGGGTCAGCGCGTCGGCCTGCGCCGCACTGACCGGGTTGTAGATGACACTGATGTCCGCGCGCAGCGGCAGGTCGGCCGGAGTGGCCGCGGCCAGGCGCTGCTCCAGCGCGAAGACCCGACGGGCATCACGCTGCGCCTGGGTTCGGTCAACACCGGACAGCTCCAGCAGGCCGGCAATGTGGGCCCGGTAGTCGTCGCGCAGCGTGTCGCCCGGCACTTCCTCGTAATAGGCTTCCGACGGCAGGCCCAGTCCTCCCTGCTGGATGTAGGCGATCTGGGTGGTACGGTTGCCGACGTCCGGTTCCACCGCAATGCCGAACAACGGATTGCGCCCCTCGGCGGAAAGCCAGCGCAGGTGCGCTGCCACGGCGGCGGGACTGTCTATTGCGTCGATGGCCGCCAGCTCTGCGCGCAGGGGGCGCAGTCCATCGCGACGAATCTGCGCAGCGTCCATGCCGCTGGCCCAGAGATCGGCCACCACCCGCTGGGCATCGCCGGGGGCTTCCAGCCCGACCAGCTGCTCCATCAGGCGCAGCTGCTGCACAACTGAGCGCGACTGCAGGCCCAAGGGCGCGTGCCAGAGGGTCTGGTCTGCAGGCAGCACGGACACGTTCGCCCACCGTGAGTTCACATAGGCATGCAGCGATGCACAGGGATCCTGGGCCGGGTCGAGGTCGCCGGGGCGGAAGCGCATCTCGGGCAACGCGTCAACGAGGGTGTCATTGCGACGCTGCTGCGCAGCCTCGCTGGCTTGCGCCGCCGCGCTCAGGGCGGCCGCGTCGGTCCGCGGTTCCATCCCATTGCCAGCGACGCAGCCTTCCGTCGGCGCGAACCTCCAGCCGGTCACCACGCCGGCCGCGTAGCTGCCTGCGGCAATCAATGCCGCGCCGGTGACCAGTCGGGTGCAGTCG
>NZ_RHPP01000169.1 GCF_003935715.1 Stenotrophomonas sp. 278
TGCGGCCGCCGCGCCGGCTGAAGCCGCCAATGCGCCGCAGCCCGGCCGCATGCAGACCAGCAATGTGCGCTCCGGGCAACAGCTGTACGCCGAAAACTGCGACCTGACCGTGATGGCCACGGTGGGCGCAGGTGCCGAAGTCATTGCCGACGGCAGCATCCATATCTACGGTACGCTGCGGGGCCGTGCCCTGGCAGGTGCCCAGGGCAACACCACGGCACGCATTTTCTGCCGTGATTTCCACGCTGAACTGGTCGCCATTGCCGGCCATTACAAGGTACTGGACGATGTCCCGGACAACCTGCGCGGCAAAGCCGTGCAGGTGTGGCTGGAAAACGACCAGATCAAGATCGCCGCGCTGGACTGACGCGGCCACTCAAAATAAAAGAATCAGGAGAAGTGCTTTGGCTGAAATCATCGTAGTCACCTCCGGCAAGGGCGGCGTCGGCAAGACCACTACCAGCGCGAGCCTTGCCTGCGGCCTGGCGTCCAAGGGCAAGAAGGTGGCGGTGATCGACTTCGACGTCGGCCTGCGCAACCTGGACCTGATCATGGGCTGCGAGCGCCGCGTGGTGTACGACTTCGTCAACGTCGTGCATGGCGAAGCGACCCTCAAGCAGGCCCTGATCAAGGACAAGCGCTTTGAGAACCTGTACGTGCTGGCTGCCTCGCAGACCCGCGACAAGGACGCGCTGACCCAGGAAGGCGTGGGCAAGGTGCTCAAGGACCTGGCCGCCGACGGCTTCGACTTCATCATCTGCGACTCCCCGGCCGGCATCGAAAAGGGTGCGTTCCTGGCGATGTACTTCGCCGACCGCGCCGTGGTCGTGGTCAACCCGGAAGTGTCATCGGTGCGCGACTCGGACCGCATCATCGGCCTGCTGGATTCCAAGACCCACAAGGCCGAAGGCGGACAGAACGTGCCGGCCTTCCTGCTGCTGACCCGCTACAGCCCGGCGCGCGTGGAAACCGGCGAGATGCTCAGCATCACCGACGTGGAAGAAGTGCTGGGCCTGAAGGCCATCGGCGTGATTCCCGAGTCCGGCGACGTGCTCAATGCCTCCAACAAGGGCGAACCGGTGATCCTCGACCAGCAGTCGCTGGCGGGCCAGGCCTACGGTGACGCTGTCGCCCGCATCCTGGGTGAAGAGCGCCCGATGCGCTTCACCACCGTGGACAAGAAGGGCTTCTTCAGCAAGCTGTTTGGAGGATAAGCATGGGCCTGTTTGATTTCCTCAAGACGAAGAAGACCACTGCCGAAACGGCCAAGAACCGCCTGCAGATCATCATCGCGCAGGAACGCAGCCATCGCGGCGGCCCGGACTACCTGCCGCTGCTGCAGCGTGAGCTGCTGGAAGTGATCAAGAAGTACGTCAACATCGACGCCGACGCGGTCAAGGTCGACCTGGTCAAGGACGGCGAGCACGACGTGCTCGACATTTCCGTGGCCCTGCCTGACGGTCCGCAGTCGTAACCTGCCCTGCCCCTCTCCGCGCGGAGAGGGGCCATTGAAGCTCCCGCATGAACACCGCCGCCGCTGAATCCGAACCCTTCGTGACCCGCGTGGGCGAGATCCGTTTTGATGATGCGGCGCGCCTGCTGGCCACGCATGACCTGCGCCTGCACCGCGTGGACGACGGCGCAGCCATTCCGGGCAGCTACTGGGGCGAGCCGGAAGCCGGCATCATCGGCAGCGATGTATATGTGCGTGACGACACGCCAGTGCACTCGATGCTGCATGAGGCCTGCCACCTGATCGTGCTGCCGCCCGAGCGGCGGGCGCTGGTGCATACCGACGCCACCGATTCGGTGCCGGAAGAAGACGCCACCTGTTACCTGCAGATCGTGCTGGCGGGGCAGTTGCCCGGCGTCGGCAGTGACCGCTTGATGGCGGACATGGATGCGTGGGGCTACACGTATCGGTTGGGATCGACCCGGGCGTGGTTCGAGCAGGATGCGGAAGACGCCAAGGCGTGGTTGATCGAACGCGGGTTGTTGCCCGACCGGTAGGTACCGACCGTTGGTCGGTACACGGCTTCACCCGCCGGCCAAGGCCCGCAACATAATGCCCACGATGTACGCCAGGTACGTTCCGGTCGCATATCCCATCGTGCCCAGCAGCACGCCCACCGGGGCGAGTGAGGGATGGAACGCGGCCGCCACCACCGGTGCCGAGGCCGGTCCGCCGATGTTCGACTGCGAACCGATGGTGAAATAGAAAAACGGCACGCGCAGGGCCAGCGCCAGCGCCAGCAGCAAAGCGATGTGCACCAGGATCCAGATCAGGCCCAGCGCGAACAGCCACGGCCGCTGCAGCAGGGCCAGCAGGTCCATCTGCATGCCGATGCAGGCGATGAGGAAATACAGCAGCAGCGAACCCAGTTTGGAGGCTCCCGCACCTTCGAGCGTGCGCGCACGGGTGAAACTGAGCGCCAGGCCGCAGGTCGTCGAAATCACCACCACCCACACGAACGGCGCGTCCAGGCTGAACTGCGATGCCCAGGCCACGTGGCCCTTGAACCAGGCCGAGACGGGGCCGGCAATCGCATGCGAGAGGCCCACGGTGCCAAATGCCACCGCCACGATCAGCATCAGGTCGGTCAGGCTGGCGACGCGTTCGTGTTCGGCCTGGAATTTCTCAATGCGTTGCTTGAGCTGGTCGATACCGGAGGTGTCGGCGCGGGTGATCGCATCGATCTGCGGCGCACGCCCGGCCAGGAAAATCAGCACCGCCATCCAGACGTAGCCGACACCCACATCGATCACCGCGAACTGGCCGAAGGTGGTGGCATTTACGTCGAACACCTCGCGCATCGCCAGCATGTTGGCCCCGCCGCCGATCCAGCTGCCGGCCAGCGCAGCCATGCCGGCCCAGGTATCACCGGCCACGGCGGACGGGTGAATCCAGCGCATCACCACGAAGGCAACCACCGCGCCGATCATGATGCTGATCGATGCGCCGAGGTACATGACGATCAGTTTGGGGCCCAGGCGAAGGATGCCCTTGATGTCCACGGCCAGCGTGAGCAGCACCAGCGCGGCCGGCAGCAGGATGTCACGGGCGACCGGGTTATAAAGCTTGGTGTTGTTGCCGTCGATCAGGCCAACGGTGTTGTAGATGCCCGGCAGCAGGTAGCACAGCAGCAACGCGGGCACGAAGGCGTAGAAGCGCTTCCAGAAACCGGCCGGGCGCGCGGCGGTCCAGAACACGGCACCAAGCGTGGCCGCAATCAAACCGAAGACGACGATGTCATTCTGGATCAGGGCCATGCGGGTGCGTGCGATAGGTGGAAAAGGAAGCGCCGCCCTTGGGCGGCGCTTTCTGCATTATTGACCGATGTGCTGCTTCAACCAGCCGTTCACCGTGTCATGCCACTGCACGCTGTTCTGCGGCTTGAGCACCCAGTGGTTTTCGTCCGGGAAGTACAGGAACTTCGACTCGATGCCCTGGCGCTGGGCGGCGGTGAATGCCGCCAGGCCCTGCTCGACCGGAATGCGGAAGTCGAGCTGGCCGTGGACGATCAGGATCGGCTTCTTCCAGTTGGCGACATGGTTGACCGGGTTGAACTTCTCGTAGTTGGCCGCCTTTTCATAGGGCGTCCCACCCTGCTCCCACTCGGTGAACCACAGTTCTTCGGTGGCATAGCCCATCATGCGCTGGTCGAACACACCGTCATGGTTGACCAGGCACTTCCACGGCTCGTTCCAGTTGCCGGCGATCCAGTTGACCATGAAGCCGCCGTAGCTGGCACCGAGCGCGCAGGCTTTGTCGCCGTTGAGGAACGGATACTGCTTCTGCGCGGCGGCCCAGCCCTTCTGCAGGTCTTCCAGCGGGCGGTCGCCCCAGTGCTGGCTGATCGCGTCGGTGAACGCCTGGCCATAGCCGGTTGAACCATGGAAATCGATCATCACCACGGCATAGCCCTGGCCCGCGTAGGTCTGCGGGTTCCAGCGATAGCTCCAGCCATTGCCGAAGCTGCCCTGCGGGCCGCCGTGGATCAGGAACGCCACCGGGTAGGTCTTGCCTTCCTGGTAGTTGTACGGCTTGACCACGTAGCCGTGCACGGTTTCGTTGTTCCAGCCCTTGAACTGGAACTGCTCGTAGTCACCGAAGGCCACGTCCGGCAGCATCTGGCTGGCGCTGGGGGTGATCTCGCGCGGGGTGCTGCCATCGGCCTGGGCGACCACGATCTGGTCGCCGCTCTTGAGGCTGTTCTTCGTGTAGGCCAGGGTGTTGCCGGCAATGACCGGCGAGCCGATGCTGCCGCCTTCGGCAACAACGGTGGCCTTGCCGGTGGCGATGTCGATGTTGAACAGGCGGTGTTCACCGAGGTCGTCGGCACCGGTGTAGAAGCTGTTGCCGTCGGCCGAAAGCACGATCTCACCCGCCGAGCGGTCCCACTGCGGGGCGATCTCGCGGGTCTTGCCCGAGGCCAGGTCCAGCGCCATCACGCCGAAGCGGTCGGCTTCAAAGCCCGGGCGCTTCATCGCGCGGTAGTACAGGGTCTTGCCGTCGGCGCTGAACACCGGGCCGGCATCCCAGGCCGGGTTGGCGGCGGTCAGGTTGACCGGGGCCTGCTTGCCCTCGGCATCCAGACGGTACAGGTCGAAGTTGGTCGACCAGGGTTCCTTCGGGCCCTGCACGCGGATACTGGCGACCACGCTCTTGCCGTCCGGTGCCCAGGTGTAATCGTCGTTGCCGCCGAACGGCTTGGACGGTGCGTCGCCGGCCAGCGTGGCGCTGATCGCCGACGCGCCCTTGACCGCACCCGCGTTGCCGGTCGGCAGCGGTGCCACGAACAGGGTGTTGCGGCGGCCGTCATTCCAGGTGTCCCAATGGCGCACGAACATGCTGTCGAACACCTCACCGGTGTTCTTGCGCGCCTTGTGCGCGGCCAGCTTCTTCTCGGTGCAGGCCAGGTCCGAACCGCAGTCCTGGAACACGCCGGCGCTGAAGGCGACGCGGTCGCCGTTCGGCGACAGCTGGTAGCTGTCCACGTCGACCGGGAAGTCGGTCAGCTGGCGCGGCGCGCCGCCACCCAGCGGCATCACGTACAGCTGCTGGCTGCCGTTCTTGGCGCTGAGGAAGTACACGTTCTGGCCATCGGCCGACAGCGCGGCGGAATTGACGTTCCAGCCGGCCGGGGTCAGCGCCTTCGGCGGGGCGGCGTCACGGGTACGCAGATTGCGGATGAACAGACCAGTGCTGGCCTTGCTGTCCGCGCCCATCACGCGCTTGGCGAACACCACGTTGCCGCCATCGGCGGTCAGCAGCGGGGCCGACACGCGGTCGAGGGCGACCATGTCGCGCACATCCAGGCCACGGGTGGCGGCAGCGACCGGCAGCGCGGTCAACAGGCTCAACGGCAGCAGGGCGTAACGAAGCTTCATCGGGTTCTCCGCACAACGGCAAAACGCCGATGGTAGGGCCTGTCATCCCTGTGAAGCAAAGGCCACAGGTCATGCCCCGCAGCCCGCCAGACCCTGCAAACGACAAACCCCGCCGAGGCGGGGTCTGTCAGGGTCACACCCGCCCGGAATCAGGCGGCGCTGGCACGCTTGCCGATGCGGTAAAGCAGCCACCCGACCAGGAACAGAACGGCCAAGCCAAACCACTGCGCCCCCGGCACGCTGAACGGAACCGCGAGCACGTCCGCCTCCTTCGACACCACGATCGGAATGGCAATGGCAATGCCCATCAGCGCCTCACCGGTGATCAGGCCGGCGGCGAACAGCACACCCGGCTTGTGCACGCGGTCGCGGCCTTCCTCATCGTCGGCGCGCACCTTGTGGAAGCGCTCCACCAGGTAGGAAATCAGGCCACCCAGGAAGATCGGCACCATCAGTTCCAGCGGCAGGTAGATGCCGATGGCCGCGGCCAGCACCGGCACGCGGAAGCGCGAACCGCGGGCCTTGAGCCAGCTGTCGAAGGCAATGATGATTGCGCCGATCACCGCGCCGATGGCGATGAACGTCCAGGGCAGCTGACCACCGAACAGGCCGCGGGCCACCGACGCCATCAGGTTGGCCTGCGGTGCCGCCAGCGAGTTGGGGTGTTCCGGGGTCGGCGCGCCGATGCCATAGGCGGTCGCCAGCAGGTTCAGCACCGGGGCCATGATCAGCGCGCACGAGAACGCACCGATGCCCAGCATCAGCTGCTGCTTCCACGGAGTGGCACCGACGATGTAGCCGGCCTTCAGGTCCTGCAGATTGTCACCGCCGACCGCGGCGGCGCAGCACACCACCGCGCCGATCATGATCGCAGCGACCGCCCCCAGCGGCGCGCCACCGGTGCCGACCGGCTTCAGGCCATCGGCCCCCAGCAGCACCACCAGCACCGCCGAAGCGAACAGGATGGTGGAGATGGTGATACCCGAAACCGGGTTGTTGGACGAGCCGATCAGGCCGGCCAGGTAGGCCGACACCGACACAAACAGGAACCCGGCCACGATCATGATGATGGTCATCGGGATCGAGACATGCCACTGGCCGACGATGGCCTGGTACAGCGCCAGCAGCGGCAGCACGAAGATGACCAGGGCGACCAGCATCCACTTCATCGGCAGGTCGCGCTCGGTATGGGCCAGCACCGGCCCCCCGCTCTTGCGCGCGGCGGCGAAGCCACTCTTGACGCCATTGAGCAGTGACTTGCGCAGCGAGATCAGGGTCCAGATGCCGCCGATCAGCATCGCGCCAACGCCCAGGTAGCGCATCTTCGCGCTCCACAGCGCACCCGCAGCATCCGCCGCAGAGGCGTCTGCGATGGACGCGGCCAACGCCGGATCGGTATTCAGGAAGAACGCCTGGTAAAGCGGGATGGCGATGTGCCAGGTCAGGATCGAACCGGACACCACCACGATGCCGACATTCAGGCCAACGATGTAGCCCACACCGAGAAGGGCCGGCGACAGGTTGGTGCCGATGAAGGCGGTGATCCTGGAGCTGCCCACGAAGGCCGAGGCGGCCCACGCATCCGGGATCAGGCGCATGCCGCTGGCGGCGGCGACCTTGACCACGGCACCAATCACGGCCGACAGACCCAGGATCTTCAGGCCCGGACCCGGGTTCTCACCGGCCTTCAGCACTTCGGCCGCGGCCTTGCCTTCCGGGAACGGCAGCGGATCTTCCACGATCATCGAGCGACGCAGCGGCACCGAGAACAGCACGCCGAGCAGGCCCCCCAGACCGGCAATGCCCAGCACCCACCAGTACTTGAAGTCCGGCCAGTAGCCCATGATGATCAGCGCAGGGATGGTGAAAATCACACCGGCGGCAATCGAAGAGCCGGCCGAGGCACCGGTCTGGACGATGTTGTTTTCCAGGATCGAGCCGCCGCCCAGCAGGCGCAGCACGCCCATCGAGATGACGGCGGCCGGAATGGCGGTGGCGATGGTCAGGCCGGCGAACAGGCCCAGGTAGGCGTTGGCAGCCGACAGCACCACGGCCAGGACGATGGCCAGGGCCACCGCACGGACTGTGAGCTGCTTGGGCGCAGCGTCGTGATTCATGAATGCCCCTGTAGGGAAAAAAGCTGGCCCACGCTAGCCTTCATGTCCGGGCAAGTCCAGTGTCAGCCGTCAGGCTGACACGGGTAGCGCCGGCCGTTGGCCGGCCCAGGCGGTGCGTGGGCCGGCCAACGGCCGGGCCGCCCGGGCCGTGGGGTTTTAACCACGCCCCGCCCCCCCCCCCCGGCGCAAAGTGGGATTGGGGG
>NZ_RHPP01000016.1 GCF_003935715.1 Stenotrophomonas sp. 278
GCACCCGACCGCAGTGCCTGTGCCAGCTGCTGGCCGACGCCGGCGGTCGCGGTGCCGCGCTGGATGAGGACCAGCTGGACGACCTGATGGACGACTGGCGCAGCGCCGCCCGGTCGCTGGCCAAACGCGGCCTGGTCGAGCGCGTGGCCCAGGCCCATGTCGCCCCCGTGCCGATGCTGGGCACCGGCCCGGTGCCCAATCCCGAGCAGGCCGATGCCGTTGCCGCCATTACCGGAAGCAACGGTTTCGGCACGTTTCTGCTGGACGGGGTCACCGGCAGCGGCAAGACCGAGGTCTACCTGCAGGCCATTGCCGCCTGCCTGGCCCGTGGCCGGCAGGCGCTGGTGCTGGTACCGGAGATCGGGTTGACCCCGCAGACGCTGTCCCGCTTCCGCACCCGCCTGGGCATTCCGGTGCATGTGCTGCACTCGGGACTGAACGACAACGAGCGCGCCCGGGTGTGGGCCGCTGCCGCGCGTGGCGAAGCGCAGGTGATCGTGGGCACACGCTCGGCAATATTCACTCCGCTGCCGAATGCCGGGTTGATCGTGGTCGATGAGGAGCATGACGGCAGTTACAAGCAGCAGGACGGCATCCGTTACCACGCCCGCGATTTCGCCCTGGTGCGGGCCAAGGCACTGGACGTCCCGGTGGTGCTGGGAAGTGCCACGCCGTCGCTGGAATCACTGCACAATGCGCGCAGCGGACGCTACGTCCACCTGCGGCTGAAGCAGCGTGCCGGCGAGGCTCGCCCGCCGCGCGTGCGCGTGCTGGACGTGCGCAAGCGCCCGCTGCGTGACGGACTGTCCCCTGAGGTGCTGGAAGGTATTGGCCAGCATCTGCAGCGCGGGCATCAGGTGCTGGTGTTCAAGAACCGGCGCGGATATGCCCCGGTACTGCTGTGCCACGATTGTGGCTGGACCGCGCCGTGCCGGCGCTGCGACGCGCCGATGACGGTGCACGCCGGTGGCCGAAGGCTGCAATGTCACCACTGCGGCGCGCGCCAACCGGCACCGCTGGCCTGTCCGGATTGCGGCAGCCTGGCCCTGCAGCCACAGGGCATCGGCACCGAGCGGCTGGAAGAGCATCTGGTGGAGGCATTCGCCGATTACCCGGTGATCCGGATCGACCGTGGCACCACGAACCGTCGTGATGCGCTGGAACAACAGCTGGCGCGCCTGGGTGACCAGCCCGGCATTCTGGTCGGCACGCAGATCCTCGCCAAAGGCCACGATCTCCCAAAGCTCACCCTGGTGGTGGTGGTCGGCATTGACGAAGGTCTTTTCTCCGCCGACTTCCGCGCCAGCGAGAAGCTGGCCCAGCAGTTGATCCAGGTGGCCGGCCGCGCCGGCCGCGCCACCGACCCCGGCGAGGTCTGGCTGCAGACCCACCACCCCGGGCACCCCCTGCTGGAAACCCTGGTGCACGGCGGCTACCACGCCTTCGCCGATGCCGAACTGCAGCAGCGCGACGCGGCAGGCTTCCCGCCGTTTGCGCACCTGGCGCTGCTGCGTGCCGAGGCCCAGCAGGTGGAGCATGCCAATGCCATGCTCACTGCCGTGCGCGGCTTGATTGCCGAAGATGCGCCGGTGGAGCGGTTTGGGCCGATGCCTGCGCCGATGCCGCGCCGGGCGGGGTATCAGCGCACCCAGCTGTTGTTGTCCGCGCCACAGCGACGGCCATTGCATGCCGTTCTGGATGCGATGGTGCCCCGGATCCATGGGTTGCCGGAGGCACGCAAGGTGCGGTGGAGTTTGGATGTAGATCCGATGGATCTTTATTGAAAGCGTGCGGACCAACGGTCCGCACCTACCCGGAGGTAGGTACCGACCGTTGGTCGGTACGCCCATGGCAGGCACCGCTCAGGTCAGCGGCGTCATCACCGCTTTGACGTATGCCGGGCGCTGCTGCAACCGCTCGTACCATGCTTCCAGATGCGGCAGGTCCGGGCGCTGGATCGGCAGGTTGAACCACGCGTACACCAGTGCGCCAAGCGGGATGTCGCCCATCCCGAACGCATCGCCCGACAGCCACGGCTGCGTGGCCAGCGTGGCATCGGCCATCGCCAGGTAGCCACCGGCCTTGACTACCGCAGCGTTGATGCGGGTTTCGTCGCGGTCGGCCGGCGCGGTGCGCATGATGCCCCAGATCAGCTCGCTGTAAAGCGGAGCCATGCGCGAGGTGCTCCAGTCCATCCACTTCTCGCACTGCGCACGTGCCATCACGTCTTCGGGATACAACGTGCCCAGCGCATAGCGGGCGCTGAGGTAGCGCACGATGGTGTTGGACTCCCACAGCGGCAGGCCGTGGTCCTCGATCACCGGTACCAGTCCATTCGGGTTCATCGCCACGTATTCCGGCGTCTGCGTGCCGCCAAAGCTGCCGCCCACCTCGATGGATTCGTACGGGATGCCGATCTCTTCGGCGCACCACAACACCTTGCGCACGTTGCTGGAATTGCGCCGGCCCCAGATCTTCAGCATGTTGGTCTTCCTGGTGGGAGTGCGCCTATTTTGCCGGTTTCGCAGCGCCTTTTTTCGGCAGCGCGCGCACATAGGTCGACTTGCCGTCCTTCTTCATCTCGAACAGGCCAATCGCCGCCAGCAGTTCGCTGAGTTTGCCGTAACCATAGTTGCGCGAATCAAACGACGCCTGGTTGCCGATCTGGCTGCCCACCGGTCCCAGGTGCGACCAGCCGTCTTCGGCCTCTGCCGAGGCCACCGCGCGCCTCAGCATCTGCACCAGACGGGTGTCGCTGCGCAGCTCCGCGCCGCTCTTGCGGGGGCGGGTTTCCTCGTTGTCCTGCTCCACCTCCGGGTCGGTGGCATGGCCCTGGCCCAGTGCTTCCAGATAGGTGAACTTCGAGCACGCATTGACGAACGGCTCGGGCGTTTTCTTCTCGCCAAATCCGTAGACCTTGACCCCGTCGGTCAGCAGGCGCATCACCAGCGGGGTGAAATCGGCATCGCTGGACACGATCGCAAAGCCGTCCAGATTGCGGGCGTAGAGCATGTCCATGGCGTCGATCACCATCGCCATGTCCGAGGCGTTCTTGCCACGGCTGTAGGCGAACTGCTGGATGGGGCGGATCGCATATTCGTGCAGCACCGACTCCCAGCCTTTCAGGCGCGGGCTCTTCCAGTTGCCATAGGCACGCCGCACGTTGGCCACGCCATAGCGCGCCACCTCGGCCAGCACCACGTCGATCTTGGACGAAGGCGCGTTGTCGGCATCGATCAACAGGGCGATGCGCTTTTCCGGTTCGGTCATCGGAGCACTCCATCAATGGAACACGGGGCCGCCGGCAAGCGCGACGGCTGCTGAATCCAGTATCGGCCATGCACGTGAAGTTTGCGCGTCGCATGCGACCATCTGTCGCGACGACAACGTTTCCACGGGGACCGGAGCGCCGGCCCCTCCCAAGGAGTGAGTGCATGACCCGCGACACCCTGCCCCATCTGGTCATCATCGGCGGTGGCTTTGCCGGCCTGTGGGCCACCCGGGCCTTGACCAACAGCGGCATCCGCATCACTCTGGTGGACCGTCGCAACCATCACCTGTTCCAGCCGCTGCTGTACCAGGTCGCCACCGCCGGCCTGTCCGCACCGGATATCGCCGCGCCACTGCGCCACATCCTCGGCCACCAGCGCAACGTGGAAGTGCGGCTGGGCGAAGTCACCACGATCGACAAGCAGACCCGGCAGATCACTTTGGCCGACGGCAGCCAGATCGGCTACGACACCCTGCTGCTGTGCACCGGGGCGACCCATGCCTACTTCGGCCACGACGAATGGGCGGCCGATGCGCCTGGGCTGAAGACGCTGGATGACGCCATCGCGCTGCGCCGCAAGCTGCTCCTGGCCTTCGAGCGCGCCGAGGCCGAGCCCGACCCGGCGCGCAAGGCGGCATGGCTGAGCTTCGCCGTGGTCGGCGGCGGGCCTACCGGGGTGGAGCTGGCCGGCACCTTGGCCGAAATCGCCCGGCACACCCTGCGCAACGAGTTCCGCCACATCGACCCGGCCAGTGCCAAGGTGCGGCTGGTCGAGGCCGGTCCGCGCGTCCTGTCCAGCTTCCCCGAAGTGCTGTCACTGAAGGCGCGCCGGCAGCTGGAGAAGCTGGGCGTGGAGGTGCTTACCGGCACACCGGTAAGCGACATCAATGGCGAAGGCTTCCAGCTGGGCGAGCAGTTCATTCCCGCCCGCACCGTGGTGTGGGCCGCCGGTGTGGCGGCCTCGCCGCTGGCGCGCACCTTGGACGTACCCCTAGATCGGGCCGGTCGCGTGCCGGTACAGCCCGACCTGACCTTGGCCGGACACCCGGAGATCTTTGTCGCCGGAGATCTGGCAGCACTGAGCCAGGCCGATGGCAAGCCGGTACCCGGCGTCGCCCCGGCCGCCAAGCAGATGGGCAAGCACGTGGCCACAACCATCCGCGCGCGGCTGGAGAACAAGCCCGCACCGGGGCCGTTCAAGTACGTGGACTACGGCAACCTGGCCACCATCGGCCGCATGGCCGCGATCGTGCACCTGGGCAAGCTGCAGCTGTCTGGCGTGCTGGCCTGGTGGTTCTGGCTGGCCGCCCACGTATTCTTCCTGATCGGCTTCCGCAACCGCATCGTGGTGCTGCTCAACTGGGCGGTGGCGTACTGGAGCTACCAGCGCAGCGCGCGGATCATCTTCGGTGATGACCAGCAGGATCGACGGCCCTGACGGGGACAGCTTGTCGCTCGTGGCTCGTGGCTCGTGGCTCGTGGCTCGCCGGCGACGTGCTGCGCTTCGAACTGCACAGCAGCTCCTCGGGCTACGAATGCAGGATGAGTGGAACCACCAGCAAGACCCTGCAATCCACACACGTCGACCCGGCCCCGGGAACAAGCCACTGCCAATTGACCATGCATCGAACAGAACGAGGAATCGATCTGGGTACAACTACGCCTGAGACATGCGCTGCATACTGCGGACAAAATGGGTCATTCAAGGGCCTGTATCTTTCCGTTGACCCGATGTGTACGCAAGGCACCATCCAGGAGACACTCGAGCAGGCCAGCAACGGAGATGCGCGCCCTGGCATCATCAAAACGATCACCGAGAGGTGCATGAAAACCCTGCCATATTCGTCAATTGCAGCGCTGCGCTTGGAGCTTGCTGCAGCCTATGACCGAGAGGGTGATCAGGCGAACTGCCTGTCGGCCCTTTCCCCCTATGTTGCTGATGCCGCCAGATCGGATGACGAGATCACCCAGGGAATGACGGGTGCAGCGGCTGACGAGATCACCGGCATCATGGAAGTCGTTCGGAGCATGTTGGATCGGTGCGAACGCAGATCGCCTCCTGGTAGCGTCGGTCGATAGACGACGGCCGATAACTTTCGATCAGCTCTTTGACGCATGGAGCCCTACGGAGAAATGTCTCTGCTTTCTGGTCATGCGTCCCCGGGGCGTTGCCCGCCTATCGGCGGTCGTCTATCGACCGACCCTACCCCTGCGGTCAGACCGCGTCCGTATCGTCATTGCCCTGTGCCAAATGCACATCCCAGGTGCACAGGTAGTCCGGGTCGGTCACGGTGAATTCGATCGAACGCAACGTGTAGTCGCCCGGCCCGGCCACCTTGTAATGATCCAGATGCGGCGGCAGGAACAGTTCCTCGCCGTCGATCAGGCTGGCCACTACCACGCCCTCGTCTTCGTTGATGCGCAGGATCTCGCCAGCGCACTGTTTTTGTTCGAGGGCGTTGCCATCCGCATCCAGATAGGTAATGCCGGCGAGAACGATCTTGCCGAGCATGGTGTTGGCTTTTTCTTGATCGAGTGTGCTCATGGAAGATCAGATTCCAGCTGGGATGCGCGTGGCGCGTCTCTACGGTTTGGGTTTGGGGTACCAGAGGGCGTTGACGATGATCCAGCGCTGCTCGAAGCGGCCCATGTGGAAATAGTCGACGAACCAAGGCGTTTCGAGCCGCACGGAGGCGGTGTTGCCGGTTACATCCAACACGCGGCAACTGCGGTTCCATTCGGCCCTCGGAGTTTTCAGCGCGCCCTGCTTGGTCAGCGCCACCAGTTCTTCTTTGGACATGCGACGCAGGCCCAACCGCTCGTCCGGTGTGTCACCAAGAACAGCACGCTTGGCCAGATCCGGGTGCAGTGAGCGTGCCACCCGCGCCGGATCGGCTTCCAACTGACCGTCCACGTAGTCCAGGCAGGTGGCCTCGATGGCGGCCAAGGTGGCGGGATCTGCCACCGGCGCGGCGGCGGCCGGAGTCAACGCAAGCAGCAGGGAAAGCGTAGACATCGTTTCCTCCATTGGCGGCACAACGGTTCAGGCCGATCTTCGCATGCCGATGGGTCTCAGCGGAGACTTCGCGGAGCGCGACACGCCCCGCCGAGCCGCGCGGTCTCGGTGATCTGCAGCGGCGTCCAATGCCGAACGATCCAGACATGCAGCGCCGCGCTCTGGAAATGCCATCGCAGCATGCTTGTCCGCGGCAACTGCGAGAGATGGCTTCGCGCTACCCATGAGGCTTCCCAATGCCCAGGCGCAAGGGTGACGCGCCCGATTTCAGATACCCGGACCCTGAACGCATCAACCACCCGCATGCGCGTGACGATCTGGTTCCGGCAGCTGAGAGCAGGCCCAGCGTTTGCATGCACGGGCGTTGGGCGACCCTCGATCATGCCCAGTGCTACCACATACCCCAGCACCGGAATGCCAGCCACCAACGCCCCCAGTAGCAGCATGGCAACGAGCGCTTTCGAGAGGACAGTCATGGGCAACACCCTGCTGCTGCGCCAACGGATTTACTCCAATCGATCCAGTTCATCCTGGATATCGTCCCTGAGTGTCATGGGTGGCACGACTGGGCCGCGCCCATCCACAATCGGCAACGCGCTTGATGAAATAGCCGTACCGAGTCTCGGCATCCGTCGCCAGCACCGCTTCAATCTCGCCGGTACCGAATCGATATCCCGTTTCCATGGCGTCTGTCCCTGTTCTGCCGTGTTCCGATTGTGATGGCGCGGCGCTAGGCCAGCAATACCGGCTCCACTGCCAGCAACCAGGCCAGTTTGCGCGCCCGCGGCTGGCGTTTGAGCTGCCATTCGGCTTTGGAAGCGGTCGCGCGGTCCGGGTAGGCACGGCTGGCCAGCAGCTTTACCGGCGGGTTGGCGCGGGTGTAGCGCGCGCCTTTGCCGGCCAGGTGCGCCTGGAAGCGGGCCTCCACGTCGTTGCTGATGCCGGCGTAATAGCTGCCGTTGCGGCATTCCAGCAGGTACACGTACCAAGGGGCGGGTTCAGCAACCATGGGGGGATTATCGGGCATCGGCTGCCCGCTGGCTGCTAGAATCGCCCCCGGATGCAGGAGAGAGGTGCCACGCTGGCACCCGCCGAAGGCGCAGGCTCCCATAATCGCTCAGGCCGGTGGCTCGATAGGCCGCCAACCATGCATCCAGCACGCCGATCTGGAGAGAGGTCTTCACTGACCCGCCGAAGGGGCACGTGGCCTGGCCACCGAACTCTCAGGCAAAAGGACAGCGGGAGCGGCAACCAACGTTGAACCCCACCTGTGCCCGCGCATGGGCGGGGCGCGCGTTCGTGTTCCTGCCTGCCGTACCGGAACCTCCCCCATGCTGCTCTCCATCATCTATCTCATCGCCATTTCCGCCGAAGCCATGACCGGCGCGCTGTCGGCCGGACGCCGCCGCATGGACCTGTTCGGCGTGATCATCATCGCCTGTGTGACCGCGCTCGGGGGTGGTTCGCTGCGCGACATCGTGCTCGGGCACTACCCGCTGGGCTGGGTAAAGCATCCGGAGTATCTGGGCTTCACCATCTGTGCGGCGCTGATCGCGACCTGGCTGGCGCGCTGGATGCATCACTTCCGGCGCACGTTCCTGGTGCTGGACGGGCTGGGACTGGTGGCGTTCACGCTGATTGGCTGCGCGGTGGCGCGCGAGGCCGGCCATGCCGCGCCGATCGTGTTGATTGCGGGGATGTTGACCGGCGCGTTTGGTGGCGTGCTGCGCGATGTGCTGTGCAACGAGGTGCCGCTGATTTTCCAGAAGGAACTGTATGCCGTGGTGACGTTGCTGACCGGTGCGGCGTATCTGGGATTGCTGGAGCTGGGGGTGTCGTTGAATGCCGCTACGTTGTGGTGTTTGGGCGGCGGTTTTGCGTTCCGATTGTTGGCGATTCATTTCCGGTGGGAGATGCCGAAGTTCGTGTACCGGGATGAGGTGCATTAGCACCGAATCCCGGTACGCGAACGGTAGCAATGGACCGTTGGTCCGTTGACCTTCCATGACCATTGTCATGTGAGACATAAGCGGGCCATCTGTATCATGGGTGGCCCGTTCTTCTGAACGGCATCCAGCCAATGGCCGTGGTTCGCCCGCGGTCTGCCAGACACCCTCCCCCGTTGCTCCGATCTGCCGCTTGCGGCCGGTCCCCATGGACGCACTGCTCTGCCCGAGGGTGCGCAGGATGCGTATGTCTTCACCTCGCCTGACCAAGCCCCTGCTGATTGTTGCCGCCGTTGGACTTGCCGCCGTTGCTGGCTGGAAGCTGCTCGCGCCCGGCAGCGTCGCTCCCGCCGAACGACCGCCACAGGCGACCCCGGTACGCGTGGCAACGGCCAGCCAGGAAGACCTGGTGGTGCGGCTGAAGGCGCTTGGCACGGTCACCCCGTTGAACACGGTCAGCCTGCGCAGCCGCGTGGATGGCGAGCTGCTGCGACTGACATTCGCCGAGGGCCAGCACGTGAAGGCCGGCGACCTGATCGCCGAGATTGACCCGCGTCCGTTCCAGGTGCAGCTGGCGCGTGCGCTGGGCACCCAGCAGCAGAACCTGGCCGAGCTGGACAACGCCCGCAGCCAGCTCAAGCGCTTCGAGGAACTGCAGCGGCAGAGTTTCGTCTCGGCGCAGGATCTGAACGACCAGCGCAGCAAGGTGCGCCAGCTGGAAGGCCGCCGCCAGACCGACCAGGCCGCGGTGGATGAAGCCCGCCTGCAGCTGCAGTACACCCGCATCACCGCACCGGTGGCCGGACGCATGGGCCTGCGCAACGTGGACGTGGGCAACCTGGTCCGCAGTGGTGACACCGAACCGCTGGCCACCATCACCCAGACCACGCCGATCAGCGTGCTGTTCACCGTGCCCGAACCGGATCTGCCGGCGGTGGTGACCGCTGCGCGCGCCAATCCGCAGCTGACCGTGGAAGCTTGGGACCGCGAAGAGCGCCAGGCGCTGGGCAACGGCGTGCTGTCCAGCCTCGACAACCGCATCGACACCGCCACCGGTACGCTGAAGCTGCGCGCGCAGTTCGCCAATGCCGACGAAGCCCTGTTCCCGAACCAGTTCGTCAACGTGCGTCTGCAGGTCAGCAGCGCCGACAGCGTGGTCATTCCCAATGCCGCTGTGCAGTTCGGCAGCAAGGGCAGCTACGTGTATGTGATTGCGCCGGACAACACCTCGCACCTGCGCAACGTGGTGCTCGGCCCGGCCGACGGTGAACGCGTGGCAGTACGCGAGGGGTTGAAAGCGGGCGAGAACGTGGTGGTGGAAGGTATTGATGGCCTGCGCGACGGTGCCCCCGTGTTGATCGTGACCGAGGCGGACAGCGCGCGGAAAGGCGCATGAACCTCTCCCGCCCGTTCATCGAGCGCCCGGTTGCGACCACGCTACTGATGGTGGCGCTGCTGCTGTCCGGCGTGCTGGCGTATCGGCTGCTGCCGGTCGCCGCCCTGCCGCAGGTGGACTACCCGATCATCCAGGTGACCACGCTGTATCCAGGCGCGAGCCCGGGCGTGACCACCAGTGCCGTGACCGCGCCGCTGGAGCGCCAGCTGGGGCAGATTCCCGGGCTGAAGCAGATGTCGTCCACCAGCTCCGGGGGTGCGTCGGTGATCACCCTGCAGTTCACCCTGGACGTTGCATTGGGCGTGGCTGAGCAGGAAGTGCAGGCAGCGATCAACGCGGCCGGCAGTTTCCTGCCCGACGACCTGCCGGTGCCGCCGGTGTACCGCAAGGTCAATCCCGCCGACACGCCGATTCTGACTCTGGCCGTAACTTCGCAGAGCCTGGCCCTGCCGCAGGTGTATGACCTGGTCGACACGCGCATGGCACAGCGCCTGTCGCAGCTGCCGGGCGTGGGCCTGGTCAGCCTGGCCGGCGGGCAGCGTCCGGCGGTGCGCATCCAGGTCAACCCGACCGCGCTGGCCGCCAATGGCCTGAGCATGGCGCATATCCGCGACGCGATTGGGGCCGCCAACGTCAACCTGCCCAAGGGCAGCTTCGATGGCCCCACCCGCGCGATCATGCTTGATGCCAATGACCAGATGCGCTCGGTGCAGGAGTACCGGCAGCTGATCCTGGCCTACCGCGACGGCGCACCGCTGCGCCTGGGCGACGTGGCCACGGTGGAAGACGGGGCCGAGAACCGGCAGCTCGCGGCCTGGTCCGGTACCACGCCGGCGGTGCTGATCAACATCCAGCGCCAACCCGGCGCGAACGTGATCGCGGTGGTGGACCGCGTGCGCACCCTGCTGCCACAGTTGCAGGCCTCGCTGCCCAAGGGCGTGGACGTGGTGGTGCTGAGCGACCGCACCGAATCGATCCGCGCCTCCATCCGCGGCGTGCAGCACGAACTGGTGATCGCCATCGCATTGGTGGTGATGGTCACCTTTGTGTTCCTGCGCAACATTCCGGCCACGATCATTCCCAGCATTGCCGTGCCGTTGTCACTGGTGGGCACCTTCGGGGTGATGCTGCTGGCGGGTTTCTCGCTCAACAACCTGACCCTGATGGCGCTGACCATCGCCACCGGCTTCGTGGTCGACGATGCGATCGTGATGCTGGAGAACATCGCGCGTCACCTGGAGCGCGGTGAGACACCGCGCCAGGCGGCGCTGAAGGGGGCGAAGCAGATCGGCTTCACCCTGATCTCGCTGACCTTGTCGCTGATTGCGGTGCTGATCCCGCTGCTGTTCATGGCCGACGTGGTCGGCAAGCTGTTCCATGAGTTCGCGATCACCCTGGCGGTGGCGATCGGCATCTCGCTGCTGGTGTCGCTGACGCTCACGCCGATGATGTGCGCGCGCCTGCTCAGGGCCGGCCATGCCACCCGGCGCGATCCGGACGGGCAGGAATCGGCCCAGCAGGGCGACCCGTTCGACCGCGTGGTGGCGATGTACGACCGCCAGCTGCACTGGGTGCTGCAACGCCAGCCGCTGATGCTGGGGGCCACCGTGGCCACGCTGCTGCTGACCGCACTGCTGTACCTGTGGGTGCCGAAGGGCTTCTTCCCGGTGCAGGACGCTGGTCTGATCCAGGGCATCAGCGAGGCACCGCAGTCGATCTCGTTCCAGGCCATGGCCCATCGCCAGCAGGCGCTGGCCGATGCCCTGCTGCAGGACGAGGACGTCGCCAGCCTGTCGTCCTACATCGGCGTGGATGCCAGCAATGCCACGCTCAACAGTGGTCGCCTGCTGATCGAGCTCAAGCCCCACGCACAACGCGACGCCGGCGCACAGGCCATCATCGAGCGCCTGCAGCAACGTGTTGCACAGGTGCCCGGCATCCGTCTGTACCTGCAGCCGGTGCAGGAGCTGGGGATCGAGGACCGGATCAGCCGCACCCAGTACCAGTTCACCCTGACCAGCCCGGACAACGCCCAGCTCGCGCAGTGGACACCGAAGCTGTTGGCGCATCTGCAGCAGCAGGCTGCACTGAAAGACGTGGCCAGCGACCTGCAGGACCGTGGCCTGCAGGCGCACGTGGTGATCGACCGGGTCGCGGCGGCGCGCCTGGGCATCAGCGTGGATGCGGTCGCCGATGCGCTGTATGACGCGTTCGGGCAACGCCAGATCTCCACCATCTTCACCCAGGCCAACCAGTATCGCGTGGTGCTGGAGGCACGGCCGGATGCCGCGTTTGGGCCGGATGCAATCGAGCGCATCCATGTGGCCGGTGTCGATGGCCGACCGGTACCGCTGAGTGGCATCGCCCGCATCGAACAGCGCCCGGCGCATCTGCTGATCAATCACGTCGGGCAGTTCCCGGCGGTGACGTTCTCGTTCAACCTCGCGCCGGACGCGTCACTGGGCGAAGCGGTGGCCAGCATCGAGGGCGCGCGCAACGCCATCGGCCTGCCGGCCAGCGTGGAACTGCGCCTGCAAGGTGCCGCCGACGCCTTCCGCGCCTCGCTTTCCAGCACGCTGTGGTTGGTACTGGCCGCCGTGGTGGTGATGTATCTGGTCCTGGGTGTGCTGTATGAGAGCTTCATCCATCCGATCACCATTCTGTCCACCCTGCCCTCGGCGACCGTCGGCGCGCTGCTGGCGCTGCTGCTGAGTGGTCGCAGCCTGGACCTGATCGCGGTGATCGGCATCGTGCTGCTGATCGGGCTGGTGAAGAAGAACGCGATCATGATGATCGACTTCGCACTGGAGGCCGAACGCGAGCATGGCCTGGCTCCACGCCAGGCGATCCACCAGGCCGCGCTGCTGCGCTTCCGCCCGATTCTGATGACTACACTGGCGGCACTGTTTGGCGCGATCCCGCTGATGTTTGCCAGCGGCTCCGGCGCGGAGCTGCGCCAGCCGCTGGGCTGGGTGATGGTCGGCGGGCTGATCGTCAGCCAGGTGCTCACCTTGTTCACCACGCCGGTGATCTACCTGTTCTTCGATCGCTTCCGCCGCCGCGAAGCGTCTGATGAAGCTGCGGTCGAGGCCAACGCATGACTCCGCTGTCGCGGGTGATCGGCTGGTTCGTGCTGCACCCGGTGGCGACCACGCTGCTGGCGGTGGCGGTGGTGCTGGCGGGTCTGCTGGGCCTGCGCCTGCTGCCGGTCGCCCCGCTGCCGCAGGTGGACTACCCGGCCATCAACGTGCGCGCCAGCCTGCCCGGGGCCAGCCCGGAGTCGATGGCTGCCAATGTGGCTACGCCATTGGAGCGCGCGCTCGGCACCCTGCCAGGGCTGACCCGGATTGATTCGGCCAGTACCCAGGGTTCCACCCAGGTGGAGCTGCAGTTCGAACTCGGCGTGGATGTGGACAGCGCCGCACGCGAAGTGCAGGCGGCAATCAACGCCTCGCGTGCGCAGCTGCCCAGCGGCATGCCGGGCATGCCGCAGTACCACAAGGTCAATCCATCGCAGGCTCCTATTCTGGCCCTGGCACTCAGTTCGGACAGCCTGTCGCCGGGCCAGGTCTATGACGTGGCCTCCACGGTGATCGCGCAGAAGCTGGCGCAGATACCGGGGGTGGGTGAGGTCCAGGTCGGCGGCAGTTCGTTGCCAGCCGTGCGCGTGTCACTCGACCCGAATGCGCTGAACCAATATCGGATCGCACTCGACGACGTTGCGGCCGCCATCCGCAATGCCAACGCGCTCAAACCGCTGGGTAGTGTCGCCAGCGGATCGCAGCAGTGGCAGCTGGATGCCACTCTGCAGCTGCGCACCGCCGCCGAGTATCGAGACCTCATCGTCGCCCTGCGTGACGGGCGTCCGGTGTTCCTGCGCGATGTGGCCACGGTCGGCGAAGGCGTGGAGGACCGTTACGCCAGCGGCTTCCACAACGAACGTCCGGCGGTGCTGGTGATTGTCAGTCGCCAGCCCGACGCCAACATCATCGAAACGGTGGACGCGATCACCGCGCAGATGGACACCTTGCAGGCCCTGCTGCCGGCCAGCGTGGAGATGCACCTGGTGATGGACCGCTCGCCGGTGATCCGCGCCACCCTGCGTGAAGCCGAACTCACTCTGGTGCTGGCCATCGCCCTGGTGGTGCTGGTGGTGCTCGGTTTCCTCGGCCACTGGCGTGCGGCGCTGATCCCCAGCGCGGCGATTCCGGTATCGCTGCTCGGCGCGCTGGCGGTGATCGCGCTGCTGGGCTTCTCGCTCAACACGCTGTCGCTGATGGCGCTGATCGTGGCCGCCGTGCTGGTGGTGGATGACGCCATCGTGGTGCTGGAAAACATCGCCCGGCATCGCGAACTGGGGGCATCGCCACTGCAGGCGGCGCTGAAGGGTGCCGGCGAGGTAGGTGCGACCTTGCTGTCGATGAACATCGCACTTGCCATCGTGTTCGTGTCGATTCTGTTCCTGGATGACTTCGTCGAACGCCTGTTCCGCGAGTTCTCGCTGACCCTGGTCGCGGCCATGGGCGTGTCGTTGCTGGTGTCACTGAGCCTCACCCCGATGCTGTGTGCCCGCCTGCTCGGCGCGCCGCGCAGCACGCCCGGCAGCCGGCTCCAGCGCGCCGGCAAGACGCTGTTCGAGCGCCTGCGCGATGCCTATGTGCACAGCCTGGCCCGGGTGCTCCGCCGGCTGACGATCCCGCTGCTGCTGTTCGTGACAGTCATCGGCTTGAACGTGTGGCTGTTCCAGCAGGTGCCCAAGGGCATCGTGCCCAAGCAGGACACTGCCCAGCTGCGTGGCTTTGCCCGCGGCGACGATGGCCTCAGCTTCCAGGTGATGCAACCCAAGATCGATGCCTACCGCAAGCTGCTGCTGGCTGACCCGGCCATCAGCGACATCATCGGGTATGTCGGCGGCCGCAACGGGGTCAACAACGCTTTCATCATGATCAAGATGAAGCCCCTGTCCGAGCGCCGCGTCTCCAGCCAGCAGGTGATCGACCGGTTGCGCGCCAACCTGCCGAAGATTCCCGGCGGCGGCCTGTTCCTGTGGGTGGACCAGGACATCAAGCTGGAAGGCGGCGGCGACAGCGGGCAGTACGAGTTCCAGTTGCTGTCGGCCGATCTGCAGCCGCTGCGCGAATGGGCTCCGAAAGTGAGCGAGGCGCTGCGCGCCCTGCCCGAACTGGTGGATGTGGAATCACAGGGCGACCAGGGCATGCGTCAGGTGGTGCTGGATATCGACCGTGACGCCGCCGCGCGGCTCGGCGTGGACATGCGCATGATCGCCTCGGTGCTCAACAACGCCTTCAGCCAGCGCCAGGTGGCCACGTTGTATGACACCCTCAACCAGTACCGGGTGGTGATGGAACTGGACCCGCGTTACACCCAGGACCCGACCACGCTGGAGCAGATACATGTCATCGGCAGGGATGGCCAGCGCCTGCCGCTGTCGGCGGTGGCGAGTTGGCGCTATGGCATGGCCCCGGACCGCATCTATCACAGCCAGCAGTTCGCTTCGATCTGGATCGAGTTCGCGTTGGCCCCGGGGGTCAGCCTGGACCAGGCGGTGCAGGCGATTGACCGTGCCATGGCGGGCATCATGCTGCCCACGCACGTGCAGGCACGACTGAGCGGCGAAGCCGGCGGGCTGGAGCAGCTGCGCGGCCGTCAGCTGTGGCTGGTGCTCGGCGCGATGCTGGCGGTGTACCTGGTACTGGGCATTCTGTATGAAAGCGCGGTGCTGCCGCTGGCGATTCTTTCCACGCTGCCTTCAGCGGGTGTGGGGGCATTGCTCGCGTTGATGGCATTCGGCAACGAACTGAATCTGATCTCGCTGCTCGGCCTGTTCCTGTTGGTCGGCGTTGTCATGAAGAACACGATTCTGATCATCGACTTCGCATTGTCGGCCGAACGTGGTCGCGGGTTGTCGCCACACGACGCGATCATGGACGCAGCGCGCCTGCGCTTCCGTCCGATTCTGATGACCAGCGTGGCGGCGCTGCTGGGCTGTCTGCCGCTGATGCTGGCGACGGGCGAAGGCTGGGAGATGCGCCAGCCGCTGGGCATTGCGATCGTCGGCGGGTTGCTGGTCAGCCAGTGGCTGACCTTGTACACCACGCCGGCGATCTATCTGGCGTTGGCGAAGTTGCGTCGGCCGACGTGAACGGCAGCGGGGCAGAGCCCCGCTCTACATATGTAGTGCCGGGCCATGCCCGGCAACGCGCGATCACCAACTACGCCGCCTCACTCAACCGCGCCTCACGGCGCGCGCGCACGGCCTGCGCCAGCGACTCCAGCACCTCCACCGACGCATCCCAGCCGATGCAGCCATCGGTGATGCTCTGTCCGTAGACCAGCGGCTGCCCGTCCACCAGATCCTGGCGGCCCGCGACCAGATGGCTTTCCACCATCACCCCGACAATCCGCTGTTCGCCGGTGGCCAACTGCGCATTGATGTCCGCAATCACCTTGGGCTGATTCTCCGGATTCTTGCTGCTGTTGGCGTGGCTGGCATCAATCATCAAGCGCGCCGGCAGCTTGGCTTTGCCCAGGACCTGGCTGGCCGCTTCCACGTTCTCCGCGTCGAAGTTCGGCACCTTGCCGCCACGCAGGATCACATGGCAGTCCGGATTGCCGGCGGTGGCCACGATGGCGGTGTCGCCCTGCTTTGTCACCGACAGGAAGTGATGCGGGTTGGACGCCGCGCCCACCGCATCAGCGGCGATCTTGATGTTGCCGTCAGTACCGTTCTTGAAGCCCACCGGGCAGGACAGCCCCGAGGCCAGCTCACGGTGCACCTGGCTTTCGGTGGTGCGCGCACCAATCGCGCCCCAGGCCACCAGGTCGGCGATGTACTGCGGCGAGATCACATCCAGGAATTCAACGCCGGCTGGCAGGCCGAGCTTGTTGATGTCACGCAGCAGGCCGCGGGCAATGCGCAGGCCCTTGTTGATCTGGAAGCTGCCGTCCAGGTCCGGGTCGTTGATGAGCCCCTTCCAGCCCACCGTGGTGCGCGGCTTCTCGAAGTACACGCGCATGACGATTTCCAGGTCGTCGGCGTAGGCGTCACGCAGCGGCTTCAGGCGCTGGGCGTACTCGATGGCGGCCACCGGGTCGTGGATCGAGCAGGGCCCGATCACCACGGCCAGGCGATCGTCACGACCGTGCAGGATCTCGTGCAGGCGTGCACGCGAGGCGCTGACCGTGTCAGAAGCTTCATCGTCACAGGGCAGCATGGCGATCAGCTGCGCGGGCGGGGTCAGCGGTTCAAGTTTGCGGATGCGAAGGTCGTCGGTGTGCGGGGGCATGGGGGTCTCCTGGAAGGTGGGGGTCCCCAGCGCGGCGGCAACAAAAAAGCCGCCAGGTGCGCTGGCGGCTTTCGGGAATGCGTCTGAAGTTTCTTCAGGGTGAGCGCAGTCCTTCCTCCGCCAGCGGCTTCGGAAAGTAATACCAAAAGTAAAAGCTGGCGCGGGCTGCGTTCATTGGAGACTATTGATAGCACAGGGTTTCGGGGGCTGCCAACTGTTACATCCGCAACTGCAGCGCGCGGTTCACCCGCATCCCTGCCGGGCGGCAGGATGACTTCCGGCGCTAGATCGCCGCCGGTCGGCCCCTCAGGATGCGCTTAAACCCTGCCAGGAGTGTCGTGCATGCGCCCGTTCGTCCTGCTGCTCTCGCTGTTGCTGCCCGGCCCGCTGCTGGCCGCCAATGCCCTTCCCGCTGCCGCAGCTGTTGATGCGGAAATGCAGCGTCTGATGCGCGCCACCCGCGCGGAGGGTCTCGCACTTGCCGTCATCGACAACGGCAAGGTAGTGCAGGTGCACGCACTGGGCAAACGCAACGCGGCCGGTGATCCGCTCACACCCGACACCGTGATGTACGCCGCGTCGCTGACCAAAGCCGCATTCGCGTACATGGTGTTGCAGCTGGTCGACGAAGGTATGATCGACCTGGATCGCCCGATCACGGCGTATCTGGATCGCCCGCTGCCGGAGTATCCGGACGAGAAGAAATACGCGCCATGGTCCACGCTCAAGGATGACCCGCGCTGGCAGCAGCTGACCGCGCGCATGCTGCTCAGCCACCGCAGTGGCTTCTCCAACTTCGCCTTCCTGGAGCCGGAGGGAAAGCTGCGCATCCACTTCGATCCCGGCACGCGTTACGCCTATTCCGGCGAAGGACTGATCCTGCTGCAGTTCGTGCTCGAACGCGGACTGGGCCTGGATGTCGGTAAAGAAATGCAGCGCCGCGTATTCGACCGCTTTGGCATGAGCCGCACCAGCATGATGTGGCGCGCGGATTTCGCCGACAACTTGGCCGACGGCTGGACCGCAGACGGCAGCACCGAGCCGCATGACGAGCGCAGCCGAGTGCGTGCAGCCGGGTCGATGGATACCACCCCGCACGACATCGCGCGATTGGCGGCAGGGTTGGTGCGTGGCGAGGGACTTTCGCCTGCTTCACGCAGTGAAATGGTGCGGGCGCAGTGGCCGATCACCACCGCGTCGCAATTCCCGACGCTGCAGGACGAACTACCGCCGGAACGACGCCGCAGGGATCTGGCCGCCGGCCTGGGTGTGGTGGTGTTCGATGGCCCGCAGGGGCATGGTTTCTACAAGGGCGGCCACGATGATGCGGTGGGCAACACCATGCTGTGTGTCGAGCGCGGACAACGCTGCGTGGTGATTCTGGGCAATGACGTGCGAGCCGAAGCCGCGTTCCCGGCACTGGTGCGCTTTGTGCTGGGGGAAACCGGAACCCCATGGACATGGGAGTACGGGAGCAAGGCCTTCGTCCGGTAATGCATGGGCCGGCCAACGGCCGGCGCTACCGGCGCACTGTGGCGCCCAACAAAAGAAAAACCCCGCCTTGCGGCGGGGTTTTTCAATGCATCACGACAGGTGTCGCGGGTGCGTGGACCTTAGAAGTCCATGCCGCCCATGCCACCCATGCCGCCCATGCCGCCGCCGCCCAGGGCCGGCTCGTCCTTCTTCGGGGACTCGGCCACCATGGCTTCGGTGGTGATCATCAGGCCAGCGATCGAAGCGGCGTTCTGCAGGGCCGAACGGGTCACCTTGGTCGGGTCCAGGATGCCGAACTGCAGCATGTCGCCGAACTCGCCGGTGGCGGCGTTGTAGCCGAAGCTGCCGTTGCCTTCCTTGACCTTGTTGACGATCACGGAGGGCTCTTCGCCGGCATTGGCGACGATTTCGCGCAGCGGGGCTTCCATCGCGCGCAGGGCGATCTGGATGCCGTGGTTCTGGTCTTCGTTGGCACCCTTCAGGCCGGCCAGGGCGCTGACAGCACGCACCAGGGCCACACCGCCGCCCGGCACCACGCCTTCTTCAACGGCCGCACGGGTGGCGTGCAGGGCGTCGTCAACGCGGTCCTTCTTTTCCTTCATTTCGATTTCGGTCGAAGCACCGACCTTGATCACGGCCACGCCGCCGGCCAGCTTGGCCACGCGTTCCTGCAGCTTTTCGCGGTCGTAATCCGAAGAGGTGTCTTCGATCTGGGTCTTGATGCGGGCAACGCGCGATTCCACGGCTGCCTTGTCGCCCAGGCCATCGACGATGGTGGTGTTTTCCTTGGAAACCTGCACCTTCTTGGCGCGGCCCAGGTCGTTGATGGTGGCCTTTTCCAGCGACAGGCCAACTTCTTCGGAGATCACCACGCCGCCGGTCAGCACGGCCATGTCTTCCAGCATCGCCTTGCGACGGTCGCCGAAGCCCGGAGCCTTCACGGCCACGACCTTGACGATGCCACGGATGGTGTTGACCACCAGGGTGGCCAGCGCTTCGCCTTCGACTTCCTCAGCGACGATCAGCAGCGGCTTGCCGGCCTTGGCGACGCCTTCCAGTACCGGCAGCAGGTCACGCACGTTGGAGATCTTCTTGTCGAAGAGCAGGATGAACGGGTCGTCCAGGTCGGCGGTCTGCGACTGCTGGTTGTTGATGAAGTACGGCGACAGGTAGCCGCGGTCGAACTGCATGCCCTTGACCACGTCCAGCTCGTTTTCCAGACCCGAGCCTTCCTCAACGGTGATCACGCCTTCCTTGCCGACTTCCTTCATGGCTTCGGCAATGATGTTGCCGATCGACTCGTCGGAGTTGGCCGAGATCGTGCCGACCTGGGCGATGGCCTTGTCGTCAGCGGTAGGCTTGGAGATGTTCTTCAGTTCGGCCACAGCGGCCACGACGGCCTTGTCGATACCGCGCTTGAGGTCCATCGGGTTCATGCCGGCGGCCACGGCCTTGGCACCTTCGCGGATCAGGGCCTGGGCCAGCACGGTGGCGGTGGTGGTGCCGTCGCCGGCGTCGTCGTTGGTACGCGACGCGACTTCCTTCACCATCTGCGCGCCCATGTTCTCGAACTTGTCAGCCAGTTCGATTTCCTTGGCGACGGAGACACCGTCCTTGGTGATGGTCGGAGCGCCGAAGCTCTTTTCCAGCACGACGTTGCGGCCCTTCGGGCCCAGGGTGGCCTTGACGGCATTGGCGAGCACGTTGACGCCGCGCACCATGCGCGAACGGGCGTCTTCACCGAAACGAATATCTTTGGCAGCCATTGCGATTACCTTTTATGTGTATTTGGAAACGGGATCAGCCGATGACGGCCAGCACGTCGTCTTCGCGCAGCACCTTGTATTCGATGCCGTCGGCCTTGTAGGTGCTGCCGGCGTACTGGCCGTAGATCACCTTGTCGCCCACCTTCAGGGCCGGCGCGCGCACGCTGCCATTGTCCAGCGGCTTGCCCGGGCCCACGGCCACGACTTCACCCTTGGTGGACTTTTCCTTGGCCGAATCCGGGATCACGATGCCACCGGCCGAAATTTCGTCGGCTTCGATCGGCTTGACCACAACGCGGTCGTGAAGCGGCTTGATGCTCATGAGTGACCTCTTAAGTTATTGATTGGTCTGAAAAAGTCTGGCGATGTTAGCACTCACCCCAAGTGACTGCCAGCACCGCTCGCAAAAAAGCCCGGCGTTCCGGGACAGGGCAGAGATGGTGCTGCCCCCCACCCTTTCAAGGGCCGATTACGAAATTTTTTGTCGCAGTCAGCCCTTCCGGCTCACTCAGGGGGCCCCCGATCAAATAAACCGCCAATTTCTTGACGCAGGTCGCAGTGTGTAGTGCCGATTGCGACATTCCGTCATCTGTATTGGCTAGATTCGCCCGGCACGACCCAATCACAAGGAGCCGTAGATGAGGTTACCCACCCCGCTTTCGCTGGGCTGCCTGCTGGCGCTTTCCGCTGTCAGCCCTGCCCACGCCGACGTATTCATCAATGAACTGCACTACGACGACAGCACCCCGTCAGGGGATGTCGGCGAGGCCATCGAGGTAGTCGCGACCGGCGGCGAGGACCTCAGCACCTACCGGCTGTACCTGTACAACGGCAGCACCCCCTCGGCCGCCACCGTCTACGCCAACAATCCTGTCCCGGCCGGGGCCGCCGCCAGTTGCGGCAGCGCGCGCATCGCCACGGTGACCTACCCCGCCAACGGCATCCAGAACGGCTCCAACGACGGCATCGCCCTGATCGACGCGAGCGGCAAGGTGGTGCAGTTCATCAGCTACGAAGGGACCATCACCGCTTCCGGCGGACCGGCCGCGGGCCTGACCAGCCAGAACATTCCGGTCAGCGAGAGCAACAGCACCGCCCCCGGCACCTCGCTGCAGCTCACCGGCAGCGGCAGCCAGTACAGCCACTTCACTTGGGCCCCTTCGGCCGCGCAGACCTTCGGCGCCTGCAACAACGGCCAGACCTTCAGCGGCAGCGGTGGCGGCACCGGTCCCAATACGCCGCCGTCAGTAAAAACCACCACGCCGGAACAGGGTTCGACCAGCTTCCCGGCGGCCGCTGACCTGGTGGTGACCTTCAGCGAACCGGTGACCGTGAGCAGCGGTGCGTTCACGCTCAGCTGCGGCACGTCCGGCACGGTGCCGCTCAGCCATGCCACCAGCGGTACCACCTTCACGCTGTCCACCAACACCGCGCTGGAAGCGGGCGAAGCCTGCCGCTTCGACATCCGTGCCGCACGCATCAAGGACGCGCAGGGTGCGCGGCCGGCGGCCGATACCCGGATCGCTTTCAATGTGGCGGCCGGTGGCGGTGGTGGCGACCCGGGCCCCGATCCGGATCCGGGCAGCTACTACTCCAGGGTCAACACCTCCAGTCCGAGCCAGCTGCGCTGCTCGCTGCACGAGACCATCAAGGGCCATACCGCCTACCCGTACAGCGGCTCGGGCACCAGCACCTGGACCATTCTGGAGATCGCCGACGAGGACCCGAACAACAGCGGCAAGATCCTCGACGTGTACCGCAACCGCAGCTACACCAAGGGCAGCGACCGCGCGGGTACCGGCAGTGGACTCACCTACAACCGCGAGCACACCTGGCCGAACTCGCTGGGCTTTGCCAGCACCACCGGCGACAAGGGCCTGCCATACGCGCCCTACACCGACACCCACATGCTGTATCTGAGCGACGCGCAGTGGAACTCGGACCGTGGCAACAAGCCGTTTGCCAAGTGCGACGCCAACTGCGGCGAGCGCGCCACCGAGAACAACAACGGTCAGGGCGGTGGCAGTGGCGGCTACCCGGGCAACTCCAACTGGGTGCGCACTCCGGATGGCAACACCGGCACGTTCGAGGTGTGGGGCCAGCGCAAGGGCGATATGGCGCGTGCGGTGATGTACATGGCGATCCGTTATGAAGGCGGCAAGGACGCGGCCACCGGACAGAGCGAACCGGATCTGGAGCTGACGGACGACCGCAGCAAGATCGTCAAGACGTCGTCCTCGCCGGCCTACATGGGCCTGCTGTCCACGCTGATCGAATGGCACCTGGCCGATCCGCCCAACGCCGCCGAAAAGGCTCGAAATGAAGTGATTTTCAGCTTCCAGGGCAACCGAAATCCGTTCATCGACCATCCTGAATGGGCAACGCCTGCGTTGTTCACCTCGGCCAAGCCGGCGACCTGCCAGCTGGCTGAGTAAGGGTGAGGTGGTGCCGGGCTGCGGCCCGGTGCCATGGGATCACACAGTACCCAGCCGGGCATGGCCCGGCTCTACGGGTAGGCGCAATGCCGGTCGGTGCCGTTGGGACCGACCGGTATCGGCATTACAATCGGCGGTCATGTCGACCGCCGATTCCGTATTCATCCTGATGACCACCTGCCCCGACGCGGACTCCGCCGCGCGGCTGGCGACGGCATTGGTGGAGGAACGGCTGGCGGCCTGCGTGACCCGGTTGGACGGGGCGCAGTCGACCTACCGCTGGCAAGGCGCGGTCACACAGGATCGCGAGATCCAGCTGCTGATCAAGACCACCGGCGGCCGCCTGGAAGCGGCCATCGCGCGCGTATGCGCGCTGCATCCGTATGAACTCCCCGAGTGCATCGCGGTCGAAAGCCACGCTGGCCTGCCGGCGTACCTGGATTGGATTCGGGCCCAGACCCGAGAGGACACTGATTGATGACGCTGTTGGGTCGTTTTGCCGCGCTGTGTGCGTTGGCCATGATGTCGTTGCCTGCCTGGGCAGTAAGCGAGAAAGATCTGTTGCCGGTGGACCAGGCATTCGCATTGACCGCGCAGGCGCGCGACCGCGACCGCATCGAGGTGCGCTTCGACATCGCCCCGGGCTACTACCTTTACCGGCATCGCACATCGGTCAAACCCGATGCGGCTTTCAGCGCGGAAGCACTGCAGATGCCGGCCGGCAAGAAGCACCACGACGACTTTTTCGGCGAGGTGGAAACCTACCGCGAACGGCTGATTGCGGTGTTGCCGGGCAAAGCCGCCACCAGCGCGGACAGCGTCAATCTGGAGGTCCGCTTCCAGGGCTGCGCGGATGCAGGCGTGTGCTATCCGCCGCAGAAGCGCACCGTGCAGGTTCGGTTGCCGGGCGGCGCAGGCAACGGCGAAACCGATGTGAGCCCGATTGCGCCGGCCTTCGGCGGCGGCAATGGTCTGCCGCTGGGCAATCCGCTCTCCGGAGGCAGCACCGGCGGCCTGCGCCTGCCCGGTACAACCAACACCCAGGCGCTACCGCTGCCGTCGGAACGTGCGTTTGGCTTTGAGGCGATTGTCGGCGACGGCAACACCCTGCTGCTTCGTTTCAGTCCGGCCCCCGGCTACTACCTGTACCGCGACCGCACCTCGCTGAAGCTCGAAGGCACCACCGGCATCGTCGCCGACAAGCCCATGTGGCCGCCGGCCAAGGCGCATCGTGATGAACACTTTGGCGACGTGGCGGTGTACTTCGACCAGGTCGACGTGAAGCTGCCGCTGCGTCGTACGCGTGTGGACGCCTCTCCGGCCACCCTGGTGATCACCTTCCAGGGGTGCCAGACCGACGGCATCTGCTATCCGCCCATGACCCGCCGGGTGAAGCTGGCGCTGCCGGCCGGCAAGATCAACGCGCGTGCCGACGAAGCGTTGCCGCGCAACGAAGTGATCACCCCGCTGCCGACCCGTGAGAAGCGCGCACAGGAGCGCGAGGGCAACAACCTGGCGAGCCAGCCGCTGCTGATCCGCCCGAATGAACCGGCCGCATCGGCACCTGCGGCCGGCACTCCGGATGCCAGCGCCGACAACGCGCAGCGCACACGTCCACCGGTGAACGGCGACAGCACCCCGACCACGCTGGTTGCCGCCCTGCTGCTGGCGCTGGTGGGGGGCCTGGTACTGAACCTGATGCCGTGCGTGCTGCCCATTCTCTCGCTGAAGGTACTGGGCGTGGCGCAGAGCGGTGAAAGCCGGCAGCGGGCGCGCGGCCATGCGCTGTGGTACACCGCGGGCGTACTGGTCGCCTTCGCCATCATCGGTGCCCTGGTGCTGGCGCTGCGCGCAGCCGGCCAGGCCGCGGGCTGGGGCTTCCAGCTGCAGCACCCCTGGTTCATCGCGGCACTGGTCTATCTGATGTTCGCAGTGGGCCTGAGCTTGTCCGGCGTGTTCACGCTCGGCGGTGGACTGGGCGGCGTAGGCCAGTCGCTGGCCTCGCGCACCGGCCCGATGGGCGACTTCTTCACGGGCGTGCTGGCCTGCGTGGTTGCCAGTCCGTGTGTGGCACCGTTCATGGGCGCGCCGCTGGCGTACGCGTTCACCGCGCCGCCCGCATCGGCCATGCTGGTCTTCGTCGTGCTGGGCCTCGGCCTCGCGCTGCCGTTCCTGCTGATTGGTTTTGTGCCGTCGCTGGCCCGGCGCCTGCCGCGTCCAGGCGCATGGATGGAAACCCTCAAGCAGGTGCTGGCGTTCCCGATGTACGCCACTGCGCTGTGGCTGCTGTGGGTCCTGGGCCAGCAGCGCGGCGTGGATGCGATGGCCTGGGTACTGGGCGGACTGATCGTGGTCGGCCTGGCGCTGTGGTGGTTCGAGCGCAGCCGCTGGCGCAGCCAGCGCGTGGGAATGGTGCTGGCCCTGGCCTTGCTGCTGGCTGCCCTGGTACCGGTCTGGGCCGTCAACCGGATCGATCCCCCCGGCAAGCAGGCCGCCGCCGCCGCCGACAACGTGGTCGACTACTCACCGCAGATGCTGGACCGCCTGCGCCAGGACAACCGCGTGGTGTTCGTCAACATGACGGCCGACTGGTGCGTCACCTGCAAGGCAAACGAACGCGCGGTGCTGGGCACGCACGCATTCCAGGACACGTTACGTCGGACCAACGCGGTCTACATGCGGGGTGACTACACCAATGTCGACCCGGAAATCACTGCCTTCCTGGACGAACACAAGGCAGTCGGCGTGCCGCTGTACGTGGTGTACGGCCCGGGCGCCCCGCCGACGGTGCTGCCGACCGTGCTGACCCAGGCCATCGTTGAAGAAGCGCTGCTGCGCACGGCCCGTTGAACAATCCACCGCCACGTCGATCACTGCGGGTGGCTGCAGCCATTGCGGCCATTCTCGGTCTGGTGATCGGATTAAGTTACTTCGGCCCACCCCCTGCGCCGGTGACAACGCCGCCGGCACCGGGACGTCCTGCGGTCGTGCCGGCACGTCCGGGTGACCAGCTGCCGGCGATCACCCTGCCCGATCTGGACGGCCATCCGGTGGATCTGGCCACGTTCCGCGGCCAGCCGTTGCTGATCAATGTATGGGCCAGCTGGTGCGGCCCATGCGTGGAGGAAATGCCGGCACTGCAGGCCTTTGCCGCCGCGCAGCCCGCTGAGGGCGTGCGGGTGCTGGGAATGGCCATCGACACGCCCGAAGGTGTGCGCGAGTTCCTGTCACGTGTGCCGGTCCACTACCCGATCGTGCTGGAACAACCGGCACCCGACGATGCCAGCGTGAAGCTGGGCAACGCACAGGGCCTGCTGCCCTACAGCGTGCTGGTGGACGCCAGCGGACGCATCCTCAAGCAGAAGCTCGGCCCCTTCAGCCACGGCGAAATCGAGCACTGGGCCCAGCCCTGACCTCGACACGGCAACGCTCCAGCTGCCTCGATCGGGTGTTGACCGTCGTGCCCGCAGCCTGAACAATGACGATATCCATTCTCATTAGCTTTTGGGCTGGTACCGCCACGTCCAATGCTCCAAGGACGTGCCTGTGCGCTTTTCACCGTTGTTCGTCGCCCTGACCGCGCTGCTGTCAGCCCCTGCCGTTGCCCAGTCCACGGACGCCCGCACCTTGGATGCGGTCACCGTCACCGCGTCACGCACCGGCCAGAGCGCCGACACCGCGCCGCAGGCGGTGGTGGTGATCGAACGAGAGGCCATCGAACGCCAGCTGCGCATCAGCGGCAACTCCTCCGATGTGCTGGCCAACCTGTTGCCGTCCTACACGCCCAGCCGCGGCAAGATGAACGGCAGCGGTGAGACCCTGCGCGGGCGCACGCCGTTGATTCTGGTCGACGGCATTCCGCAGTCGAACCCGCTGCGCCCGACCGGCCGCGAAACCCACACCATCGACTACGCCATGGTGGAGCGGATTGAAGTGATCCAAGGGGCGAATGCGATGAACGGCCTGGGTGCAACAGGCGGTACCATCAATCTGATCACCCGCAAGCCAGAGCCCGGCCAGATCAACCAGCACGTGGGCGTGCAGACCACGCTGCCGACCACCGACGTCAGCGCCGAAACCACCAGCTATCGCGCCGACTACCGCATCAGCGGCAGCAATGGCCGCTGGGATTATCTGTTCGGCGCAGGCTACGAAGACCAGGGGCTGTGGCTGGACGGCGACGGCACGGCCATCGGCACCGACACCACCCAGGGCGACCTGATGGCCACGCGCGCTTATGACCTGCACGCCAAGCTGGGTTACTGGATCGACGACAACCAGGAACTGCAGTTTAGCTCCAACCGCTACCGGATCAAATCCAAAGCCGAGTACCTCACCGTGTCCGGCAATCGCACCACCGGCCTGCCGACCACTTCGGTGCGCGGTACGCCGCCGGGCACCCCGCCGTGGAACGACGTCTGGACGACCGGCCTGGCCTACACCCATCACGATCTGGCCGGCATGGAACTGCGCGCCATGGTGTTCAACCAGGAATTCGAGGGCCTGTTCGGCGGCGATCGTTCGTCCACCTTCCAGGACCCGTTGATCGCGCCGGTCGGCACCCTGTACGACCAGTCGCGTTCGGTGGCGTCCAAGAGGGGAGCCAAGACCAGCCTGGGGCGCGATGATCTGTTTGACGGCACGCTGAAGCTCACGGGTGGCATCGATCTGCTGCAGGACAGCGGCAAGCAGGACCTGTACGGCACCCGCCGCACGTATGTGCCGAACTCCGAGTTCCGCAATGCGGCCGGTTTCCTGCAAGCCGAGTACAAGCTGCTGCCGACGCTGACCGCACAGGGCGGCATCCGGCGCGAAGAGGCCACGCTGCGCATCGACAGCTACCAGACGCTGTACCGCTACAACCGCGTCAATGTGCAGGGCGGCAAGCTGCGCTTCGGCGAGACCTTGTACAACGCCGGGCTGGTGTTCGCGCCGACGGAAACCTTCAACGTATTCGGCAGCTATTCCGAAGGGTTCGGGATGCCGGACGTGGGCCGCGTGCTGCGCTCGATCAACACGCCCGGCACGTCGGTGGCCGACCTCGCTGCACTGGAGCCGGTGCTGACCCGCAATGCCGAACTGGGCGCGCGCGTGCGCACCGGCGCGTGGCAGGCGGACGTGGCCGTGTTCCAGTCACGCTCGGACCTGGGCACGCGCATCATCTCGGTCGATGGCGCATTCCAGATGGCGCGTGAAAAAACCCGCATTGAGGGTCTGGACGCCAGCGTGCGCTACCAGCTCAATGAGGCACATGTGCTGGGCCTGTCCTATGCGTGGACGCGCGGCCGTTACGACAGCGATGCCGATGGCCGACTGGATGCCCGACTGGATGGGCTGAACATCGCCCCCAACCGTGCCATCGCCACGTGGTCGGCGCAGTGGACGCCGAAACTGTCCACCTTCGTGCAGGGTCAATACGCGTTCAACCGCACGTTCGATGAAGCCGCCAAGCAGTTCCAGGGCTATGCGCTGTTTGACCTGGCTGCGGAGTACAAGCTTGCCAAGGGCAGCGTGCAGCTGGGCGTGGCCAATCTGTTTGATCGCCAGTACATCACTTACTACTCGCAGAGTGCGTTGATCGAGCCGGACCGGTATTTCGCCGGGCGCGGTCGTACCGTGACCGTGGGCTATCAGCTCGATTTCTGATGTTCAAGACTGTCCTCTTCCAGGTGCACTGGCTGCTCGGCATCACGGCCGGGACCGTGCTGGCGGTCATGGGCCTGAGCGGTGCCGCGCTCTCGTTTGAAGACGAGATCGTGCGCGCCCTCAACGCGGATGTTGCCGACGTCGCACAACGCCACGCCGCTGGCGAGCAGCCGCTGGCCCTGAGCGAGCTGCTGCCGCGACTGCAGGAAGGCACCGACCGGCCGCTGCAGCGCCTGCGCGTGGATGCCACCGGTCAACGCCTGTCGGTGGCCCGCTTCGAGGGCGGCAAACAACACTGGCGTTACTTCAACCCCTATACGGGCCAGAGACTCGATGATCTGCGCGGACTGGCCTTCTTCGATTTCACCGAAGATCTGCACCGGCACCTGGTGGCCGGCGACCGGGGCAAGCTGATCACCGGCGTCTGCGCCATCACCCTGGTGTTCTTCGCGCTGTCCGGGCTGTATCTGCGCTGGCCAAGGCAGTGGTGGCACTGGCGGACCTGGCTGGCGGTGGAGTGGTCGCGCAGCGGCCGCAGCTTCCTGTGGAGCCTGCACTCGGTGGTGGGCACCTGGGTGCTGGTGGTCTACCTGCTGCTGGCACTGACCGGCCTGTGGTGGTCATTCGACTGGTACCGCACAGGCGCGACCCAGCTGCTGGGCGGGCCCAGCCGCGAGGAACCCGCCCTGCGCGCCAGCAACGGCGCGCCGGACATGAAGCGCGTCGAGCACACGTTGTACGCCCTGCCCGGCGTTCGCCACGGTTACATCGACCTGCGCTTCCCCAACAAGCCCGGCCGCCCGTTGACCGGACGGGTGCAGTCCACCGAGGCGGCCCACGACCGCGCCCAGGACAACGTGCAACTGGACCCAGTTACGGGTGACCTGCTGCAGCACGAGCCGTACCGGCAGATGAGCGCTGGACGCAAAACCATGACCAGCATGTTCGCCCTCCACTCCGGCAGTTTCTTCGGGCTGCCGGGCCGGGTCATCGTCATGCTTTCGAGTCTGGCGATGCTGCTGTTCTTCATTACCGGCTGGATGCTGTATCTGGACCGCCGCCGGCGCAAGCGTGAAGTACGCGCCGCCCGGCAGCCGATGACCGCCCGTCACGTCGAGGGACAGGCTCCGTGGCTGGTCGCCTTTGCCAGCCAGAGCGGGTTCGCCGAGCAGCTGGCGTGGCGCGCTGCCGCCCAGCTGCAGGGGGCCGGCATGCCGGTGCAGGTGAAGCCATTGGGCCAACTGGATGCGACCAGCCTGCAGAAGGCACAAAATGCCCTGTTCGTGATCAGTACCTTTGGCGACGGCGAAGCACCCGACGCCGCCCGGGTGTTCGAGCGCCGCCTGCTGCCGCAGAACGTGTCGCTGGCGGATCTGCAGTACGCGGTGCTGGGGCTGGGGGATCACGAGTACGCGCGCTACTGCGGTTTCTCACGTGCGGTCGACGCATGGCTGGCCGCGCAAGGTGCCCGGCCGTTGTTCTCCACGGTGGAGGTCAACCGCGATGATGCCGCAGCGCTGGCGCAATGGCAGAACCAGCTGGCCGCACTCACCGGCATAAGCGACCCGGTGCCACTGCCGGCAGCGGAGCCGTTGCAGGACTGGATACTGAAACGCCGCACCCTGCTCAATCCGGGCAGCGCCGCCGGCGCGATCTGGCAGGTGGAGTTGACCCCGCCCGAACATGCCAGCTGGCAGGCGGGTGACATTCTGGAGATCGTTCCGGGTCAGCAGACCGGCAACGCCGACGCGGTGCCTGCCCACCGCGAATACTCGATTGCCTCGGTCATGCAGGACGACAGCCTGCAGCTGGTGGTGCGGCTCACGTCGCTGCCCGACGGGCGGTCCGGACTCGGTTCCGGCTGGTTGTGCCTGCACGCAGCCGAAGGCACCCCCATCCAGGCGCGGGTCCGTCGCAACAGTGGGTTCCACCGCTACCCGGAGCACGCGCCGATGCTGTTGATCGGCAATGGCACCGGCATTGCCGGTCTGCGCAGCCTGCTGCGTGAGGCCGCTGCACATGGCGACGGCGGGCATTGGCTGATATTCGGCGAACGCACCGCAGCGCATGACAGCCTGTATCCCGACGAGATCGAGAGGTGGCAGCAGCAGGGCCATCTGCGCCGACTGGACCGCGTGTTCTCGCGTGATCTCGACGGCGGTGGCTACGTGCAACACCGACTGCGTGATCAGGCCCAGGCCGTGCACGACTGGGTGGCCATGGGTGGCAGCATCTATGTCTGCGGTTCACTGCATGGCATGGCCGAAGGCGTGGATCAGGTACTGCGTGAAATCCTGGGTGAAGCCAGCCTGGATACCTTGCTGGCGGAAGGCCGCTACCGACGGGACGTCTATTGAAGACGCAAGGGGTCCGGCTGGTTCACATGTGGCAGCTGGCCGGCGGTATGGCGGCCCAGCCAGTCCGCGAAGCGGGTTGTGCCGATGATGGCCTGGGCCCCGGGCGTCAGGGTCAGCTCCTTGAGTGCCGCGCCGTAGTAACGCGCCTCCCGGTCGCCGACGACCGGGCGGTCGTCCTGGCGGAAATACATCACCCATTCCACCAGCTCGAACAGGCGATGCCGTTCCGGGCCGCCAATCTCCACCACGCCACCCGGCAATGGCCCGGTGGCCAGACGGCCCAGGGCCTCGCCAAGGTCATCGGCGGCCAGCGGCTGTACCAGCGCGAGCGGCAGGCGCACCGGCTCACGCTCGGCTCCCGGCGGAATCAGCTGCGCCATGAACTCAAAACACTGGGTGGCCCGTACGAGCGTTGCTGGTAGACGGGCGTGCAGGACCAGCTGCTCCTGCACGGCCTTTGCACGGAAGTAGTCGCTACCTTGCAGATAGGGGGTGCCGACCACCGAAAGCGCAACGAAGTGCCCAACGCCCGCCTGCGCACATGCTGCCAGCAGGTTGGCAGTGCTGCGCTGGAAAAAGTCACCAACGGCCGGCGCGTCGAAGGACGGTGCATTGGACGCATCCAGCACGACCTCGGCCCCCGCAAGTACTTCCACCAGTCCCGCCCCGGTCAGGGCATCCACGCCGGTGCGCCGTGACGCCGCCGTTACCTGGTGGCCCGTGTCGCGCAGCCGCTCCACCACCCGGCTTCCAATCAGTCCATGACCGCCAATGACGACGATGTTCATGTGGATGCTCCGTGGTTGCGCTACAGCAGAATGGGACTGGCCGGAACCGGTGCCACCGGCACGTCGCGCTCGTCCAGCAGCTGACGCAGATCCATCTCGATGGACACGCAGATCTGCGAGATGGGGATGTCGTTGGCCCCGCCCTCAAAGGGATTGGCACTGCTTTCACCCACCTGGTCCAGCGACGCGTACATCCACGACACCAGCACGCTCAGCGGCACCGCCAGCCACACCATGTGGCCGGCCATGACACCGCCGACCACGTCGTCCAGCGGCGCGAACAGATCGATCATGCCCAGTGGCAGCAGCACGCACAGAATGCGCACGAAGATGATATTGATGATCGCGTACTGCCGTGGGTAGGGATAATTATTCAGGCGCTCGCTGCGCGCCTGCTGGTCGTGCAGGTCGCGTAGCACGCGCTGCAGCTCGGCAAAGGCACCGGCACTGATCTGCCCGGCATCCAGCATCTGTTTGAGATCCGAGCCCTGCAGGTTGAGCACCTCGGTGGCGCGACTGCCTGCACCGAGGATGCGCGCACGCTCCGGCCCGACAACGTATTTGTTCAATTCCATGTCGAGCGCGCGTGCCTTCTCGGGCACTTCATAGTGTTTGCGGTACTCGACGTTCGGCGCGGCCTGGGTGGTCTCCCACGCCTTGCTGTCACGCATCTGGTAGCGCAGCACGGTCAACCAGGCCACGTGCCGGTAGGCGAGCCGCCGGGTGAGTTCGGCGTTGCCGACGTAGTCGCGGGTCATCGCGCCCCATACCCGGCTGGCAGAGTTGATCGATGCCCACACCTGTTGTGCTTCCCACAGGCGGTTGTAAGTCTGGGTGTTCTTGAACCCCACGATCAACGCCACCGTGGTACCCAGCATGAAGATCACATTCCAAGGTACTGCCAGCCAATGCCATCCGGCCAGTTGATACAGCGCGACCAGCGCGAGATCGAGCAGGATCAACGCGTACAACGGGCGGCGGGTCCAGCGCAGGAATTCGAGAAAGGTGTATGAGCGTCCGGCGTGCATGGCCAGGGTCTCCATCAAGAGGATGACGGCGCGGTGGTTGGCACCACCGACACCACATGGGTGATGCCGTTGCGGAACATCTTTGCGTAGGGGCAGACGCGTTCGGTGTTGCGGACCAGTTCGGCCGCCACCGCCGCGTCCATGCCGGGCAGATAGGCCTCCACTTCCGCTGAAAGCAGATACAGCCCGTCGATTGGGTCGCGCGAAAAGGTCACACCGACATCGATGCAGGCATCGACCAGCATCAAGCCAGCGCGCGCGGCCAGCAGCATCATGGCTCCGTGGAAGCAGGCGGCATAACCGGCGGCCAGCAGCTGTTCGGGATTGCTACCGCCACCAGGTCCACCCAGCGCCGGCGGCAACCGCAGGTCCAGTGCCAAGGCACCATCGTCGGACACCACGACTCCCGACGCCCGCCCATGACCGGCCGTGCCTCCGCTGACCCGCACGCGCCCGGTGTAAAGCGGACGCACCTCATCGCCGTGGTACTTGTCGAGCACCCCTGGCGAGGGCGGCTTCAACGTCGGGCCAGCGTCGTCAGGTACGTCAGGCATGGCGCGCGAAATCCGAGCCCTGCAGCCAGCCATCGAAATTCTGCTTGCCCAGCCATGCCTCACCCACCGGTACCAGTGTGTCGTCCTGCAGCTGGGCACCAAAGTAAGGTGCTTTGGCGTCACCGGTTACCCGGCGCGCGTCCTGGGTTCGGTCCAGGAACCGCTGCGCAAGCTCGGCCATGGGCACCCGCTCCGGGCCGGCGATTTCAACCACGCCGTTGATGGCGGGCTGCACGCTGATGCGGGCCACCGCATCGGCCACGTCCTCGGCCGCGATCGGTTGCACCAGGGCCGTGGGCAGATGCAGCGCATCGCCCGCCGACTGGATGATGCCCGGCAGGAACTCGAAGAACTGGGTGGAGTGGATGATGGTGTAGGCGATGCCGGATTCGCGGATCAGGCGCTCCTGTGCGATCTTGCCGCGGAAGTAGCCACTCGCGGCCAGCTTGTCGGTGCCCACCACCGACAGCGCCACGTGGTGGCCAACGCCGGCGCGCGCTTCAGCCGAGAGGATGTTGTGGCCGGCGGTCTGGAAGAATTCCAGCACGGCGGCGTCTTCGAACGAGGGGGAATTGGCCAGATCCACCACCACGTCGGTGCCTGCCATTGCCGCATCCAGTCCTTCGCCACTGATGATGTCGATACCGGTGGATGGTGCCGCGATGACGATCTCGTGTCCGGCCGCACGCAGGCGGTCGACGACCTTGCTGCCGATGCGGCCGGTGCCGCCGATGACCAGAATCTTCATGTTCATGCTCCAGAGCTGGGTAGAGGTACAGCACTGATGCTAGGTACCCGCGGTGTGCCTCAATAGATCCCTGGCAGGACGCGCGTTGTTGCCCGCCACGCACCAATGACCTTTATCGCCAGGCGGCCGGATCCGGCAGTGATGCGGAGGAAGGTGTGCGAAGCGTGTTCTCCCAGTGCGTCACCACGTCCAGGTCCAGCGCGCGCACTTCGGCGGTGATGAAATCGATGAATGCGCGGATGCGTTTGGGCAGCTGGCGGCGGCTGAGGTAGCACAGGTAGTGCCCCCGGTCATCGGCGGCATAGCGGTCCAGGCAGCGCACCAGCTCGCCGGCATCCAGCGCGGCCCGCACCTGGTAATTGGGCAGCTGCGCCAGCCCCTGCCCCTGCATCACCGCCTGCAGCGCCAGGTCTGCGTCATTGAAAACCAGCGTCGCGTCCGGCTCGAGTGCCAGCGCCCGCCCGTCCACACGGAACTCCCAGGGCTGCAGCCGGCCATTGGCCTGACGCAGGCTGATGCAGGCGTGCGCGCCCAGCTCCTCCACCCGCTCCGGCAGACCGTGCGCTGCCACGTAGCCCGGGGTGGCGCACACCAGCAGTTGCATCGGAATCAGGTGTTTGGCGATCACGTCGCTGTCCTCGAGCACGCCGTCCCGGAACGCCACGTCAATGCGGTCGGCGGCAAGATCCAGCGCGCGCTCTTCCAGCAGCAACTCCAGGGTGACGTCGGGAAAACGTGCCCGGAAAGGGGCCAGAAGCGGCGCAATCACCTTACGTCCGAATCCGCCCGTAGCGCTGATCCGCAGGTGACCCCGCGGGGGACCATCACGCAGGTCACGCATCTCTTCCAGCGCCTGCAGAATGCGATCCACGCCGGGTCGGCAACCCTCATGGAACAGCTCGCCCTCACGGGTGAGCGAGGTGGAGCGCGTTGTGCGCAGGAACAGGCGCACACCGAGCTGGCCCTCCAGCTTCTGCACGCTGCGGCTCACCGCCGAACGCCCTATGCCCAGCCGGTCGGCCGCGCGCGAGAAGCTGCCCTCATGCGCGACCGCAATGAACGCCAGCACGCCTGCGTAGCTGGCCGAGAAGCCGGTAGTGAGGGCATCGGTACCCTCGTCGGCAGCCAGTGTATCGGTCAAGGACATGGTGGGGTCGCTCCAAAATGACGGGCGTGGTCCTGCAGACAGGCGTGGGCCGCTTCCAGGTGCTGCCGACAGCGTTCGGCGGGCAGGCCCAGCAGCGGAATCAGCGACTCGAGCGGAATGCCTGCGACGTCATGCAGCAGCAGGGTCAGCCGCACATCGGCGGGCAGGCTGTCCAGCGCGTGCAGAAAGGTCGTCCACACCTGCTCGGCGGGATGAGGCGGACCTGCATGCGGGGCGGAGTTGTCGGGATTCATGCAAGGCAGACGGCCCAGCATCCGGCCCTGTGACACCCCGGGAGAAAAAGATTGGTGCCGGGTGATCAACACGGTGTGGACGCGCGACGGGCTACTGCGCCGGCCTGTGCCCACCTAGCCTGCAGGCTCGGGCAATCGCCCGAATCCTTTCCCCTTTTCTGACAGGACTCCCGCCATGACCGAACGTCTCGACTACCAGAAACAGGCACCCGCGCTGTTCAAGAAGCTGCTCGACTACAGCATGGCCGCGCACGCGACCACCATCGATGAGAGCATCCAGGACCTGGTGTCCATCCGCGCCTCGCAGATCAACGGCTGCGGCTTCTGCGTGGACATGCATGTGAAGCAGGCCACGATCCACGGCGAACGCCCGCTGCGCCTGCACCACCTGGCGGTCTGGCGTGAGTCGACGCTGTTCAGCCCGCGCGAACGCGCCAGCCTGGCGTGGACCGAAGTGCTGACCCAGCTTCCGCCGCAGGGCGTCCCGGACGACCTGTATGAGCGCGTGCGTGGCCAGCTGTCCGAGCAGGAACTCGTGGACCTCACCCACGCGGTAATGGCCATCAATGCGTGGAACCGCATCAATATCGCCTTCCGCAGCGAGCCGGGCTCGCGCGACAAGGCATTCGGCATCGACAAGTCCAATCTGTCCTGAGTAACCGGGTGCCGGCACACGGCACCCCACCCACTGGAGGAATTGCCATGCGCGTCATGTTGTCATCCCTGATGCTGCTGCTTGGCGGTGCGGCGAGCGCCGCCCCTGCCCCCAGCTCGCCACCTGAACCGGTCGTCACCTCTGTGATGACCCAGCCCCTGCCTGAATACCCCGGCAAGGAAGCGTTGATCCTGACCGTGGAGTACCCACCCGGCGGAGCCGACCCGGTGCACCGGCACGACGCGCACGGCTTTGTGTATGTGCTGGAAGGCAGGATCGTGATGGGTGTCGCGGGGGGGCGGGAGGTGACGCTCGGGCCGGGCGAAGCCTTCCACGAAGGTCCCGCTGACCTGCACACGGTGGGGCGAAATGCCAGCCAGACCGAACCGGCGCGGTTCGTGGTGTTCCTGCTCAAGGACGCCGGCAAGCCCGCCGTGCTGCCGCCGCATTGAATCTTCTTGCGGTAATCGCGGCTGGCACTTCCCGCGCCGGCCGCTGTCGTGTTGAATGCCGCGATGGATGACGCCACCGCCCGCTTTCAACAGTGCCGCCCGCGCGTGATCGGAGTGGCCTATCGCATGCTCGGCTCACTGGCCGAGGCCGAGGACATCGCCCAGGAAACGTGGCTGCGCTGGAACGGCACTGATCGTGACGTCATCGAGAACGACGAGGCGTGGCTGGTCGCCACCGCGACCCGCCTGGCCATCGACGAACTGCGCCTGGCGCGGCGTACGCGCGAACAGTACGTCGGCATCTGGTTGCCCGAGCCGGTGCTCACCGAGGAAGCGGGCACTCCGGAACAGCTGCACGAAATGGCCAGCGATCTTTCGGTGGCGTTTCTGGCGGTGCTGGAGCGGCTCGCGCCCGAGGCGCGTGCCGCCTTCCTTCTGCACGACGTGTTCGACCGCGAGTATCCGGAGATCGCCCGCATCCTGGAAAAGAGCGAGGCCAGCTGCCGGCAGATCGTGCACCGCGCGCGGCAGCGCCTGCGCGAAGAGCGAACGCTGCACGAGGTGCCGCATGAGACCCATCGCCGCCTGCTGGCGTCCTTTACTTTGGCCCTGGAGCGTGGCGACCTGAAGGCGATGATGGCGCTGATGGACAGCGACGCGCAGCTGATGGGCGATGGCGGTGGCATCGTCTCCAGCTTCCCGAAACCGATGCTGGGTGGCGCACGTATCGCCCAGCTGCTGTTCGCGCCGACGCTGCGCCGACGCGCGGAGCTGCGCATGGTGCCGGCCGTGTTCAATGGTCGCATCGGATTGCTGCGGTACTTTGGCACGCAGCTGGAATCGGCGATGGCGTTCGACACCGACGGCGAACGCATCGTGCAGATTCTGGTGCAGCGCAATCCGCACAAGCTGGCACAGATCGAGGCGCGGCAGGCGTTACCGCTGCGCTGAGTCAGCTGGCGGCTTCCAGGCCCTGAGCAGTGGAAGCGGATCATACGCGCCGTCTGCCCCATAGATTCCCCAGTGCAGATGCGGCGGGGTACCGGCGGCGTTGCCGGTCGTACCTACATATCCCAGCACGTCGCCCTCGGCGACCACCTCGCCCTCGCGCAGACCGGCGCGCCAGTCTTCCAGGTGCGCGTAGTAGTAGCGTTCGCGCGCCGGTCCAGCCACCCACACCTGGCGTCCGCCGAGGCCGGTATCGCGTACTGCCACGATCACCCCGGCGGTGGCGCTGCGCACCGGTGTCCCGCGCTTGGCGAAGATGTCCACACCCGCATGGGTACGGTCGCGACCGCGTGGCGCACCAAAGGTATCGGCGATGCGCCGCGCCGCCACCCCTTCCACCGGTACCGGCAAAGCAACCGGCGGCGGCATGCGTGACAGCTCCCACAGCGCACGCGGTGCCTTGAGCCATTCGCTGTTCCACACGCTCATGGCCGTCACGGCAAGCATCGCCAGCAGGAGCAGCCCCACCAGCCAACCGCGCAGCCGCCAGGCCACTGATCGTTTCGGTATCGCATGCTGGATGCCAGTGGGTCGTGGATCATTCATATCTGCAGCTTCGCAGATGAGGTGTCCACGAGGCGTGCCCATTTACGGTTCAACCACGGGACCTGGCTGAATCAACGCACACAGGCCAGGCGGCCGTAAGTCGCGTGTAAGTCCGCCGCCGCAAGACTTGCCCGGTCCTCCCCCGGAAGTCCTGCATGTTCAAGTACCTCGCTTCCCTCTCCTTCCTGATGCCCTGCCTTGCCCTGGCGCAGACCAGCAGCACCGGTGATCTGCTTGCCAAGGCAGACGACGACCGCTGGTCGGTAGGTGTGGCGGCATCGGCGCGCCAGAGCCCCTATGCCGGCGAAGGCGCCCGGATACGCCCGGTGCCGTTGGTCACTTACGAAGGCGAGCGCGTGTTCTGGCGCGGACTGGGCGGTGGCGTGCATCTGGTCGACGGCGAACGCTTCCGGCTCGACGCGGTATTGTCCGGGCGTTTCGATGGCTTCGACATCAAGGACCTGGGGCGGCGCGAACTTCGCGCCAATGGCGTCGATCCCAGCCTGCTGGAGGACCGCGATGATGCGCTGGACGCGGGTCTGACCGCCAGCTGGAGTGGCCGCGACTGCTGGGTGCGGTGGATTACCGGTTCCTGCCCAGCGAGATCACCGACAGTCCGCTGAGTGAACCCGATACCGACGGCTCCGCTGGACTGCGCGTCGGCATCACTCGCAGCTTCTAAACCTCCCTTCTGCCTCGGGTTTCGCATGTTTCCACCGACTTCATCCCCGCTGAGCAATCGCATCGCCCTGGTCGAAGACCATGCGCGCCTGGCCAGCCTGGTGGAGCGTGGCTTGTCAGCCGCTGGTATCGCCGTGGATACATTCACCACTCTGGAGTCCGCCTGGCATGGCATTGCCAGACAGAGCCATGCACTGGTGGTCATTGACCGTGGTCTGCCGGACGACGACGGGCTTGAGCTGGTGCGGCGCATGCGTGCGGCCGGCAACCAGGTGCCATGTCTGATGCTGACCGCGCGTGACGCGCTGCATGATCGGGTGGACGGTGGTCCGCCCGCTGCGCCAGGTCTCCCAGGCGGCCGCCCAGGTGGGACCACGCCGCCTCGGAACCCGTCTGCGCAGCGATCAGCTGCCGTCGGAGGTGGAGCCTCTGATCAATGCCTTCAATGCGGCACTGGAACGGCCGGAGCAGGGCTATCGTGTGCAGCAGGAATTCCTGGCCGCGGCCGCGCATGAGCTGAAGACCCCGCTGGCATTGCTGCAGGCAGAGATCGAACTCAGTGGTGCACCCAACACGCAGGTACTGCTGCGCGATACGGCGCAGATGGCGCGCCAGGTGCATCAGCTGCTGCACCTGGCCGAAGTCAGCGAAGGCCACAACTACGCGTTTGCGCCGGTCCAGCTGGTGACCGTCGTCGATGACGCGACGGACTATCTTCGGCGCCTGGCGGACCAGCGCGCCGTTCATCTCGTCGTGGAGGATACCGACGCCGCTTCGTCGCGGGTCGACGCGGATGCCTCAGCTGTGTTCGTGCTGGTGAAGAACCTGCTGGAGAACGCCATCCATCATGCACCACCGGGCAGCAGCGTACGGGTGAGAGTAAGGGGCGACGGTTTCAGCGTTTGCGATGCGGGGCCCGGCGTACCACCGGCCCAGCGTCCGATGTTGTTCAAACGCTTCTGGCGTGGCACGAAGGAAGGTGAGGGGGCCGGCCTGGGCCTGGCGATCTGCCTGGAGATCTGCCACTCGCACGGCTGGACCATCGGGCTGGATGGGGAGGCGGCGGGCGCGGGCGCGCGTTTCGTGGTGTGCACCACGCCCGCGCTCAACTGAGCCGGGCCGTGAACGCTCCCACAACCCATTCCACGAACACCCGCAGCCGGTGCGTCATCTGCCGCGTCTGCGGGTAAACCAGCAGCAGCGGCAGTGCAGCGGGCCGCCATTCGGGCAGCACTTCCACCAGCTCACCCGACTGCAGCGCCGGACGGGCGGTGTGCAGGAACGTCTGGATCACGCCCAGACCGGCGACAGCAGCGGCCAGATGCGCGTTGCTCTCGTTGATGCCCAGCTGGTTCTCCGAAATGATCTCCTCGCGGTCTTCGCCCTGTTCAAAGCGGAACGGGAACGGCCGCCCGCTCATCGGCGAGAGAAAGTTCAGCAGACGGTGTCCTTGACGCAGGGCATCCGGGTGCTCCGGCGTGCCGTGCCACTGCAGGTAGGTCGGACTTGCGCAGGTCACTGCGGTCGCATAACCCAGCAGGTGGGTGACCATGGAGGCGTCCGCCAGCGCGCCGATGCGGATCACACAGTCCACGTGCTCGCTGATCTGGCTGAGTGGGCGATCGGATACGCCCAGTTCCAGGCGGATGTCGGGGAAGCGGTCGAGGAAGTCCGGCAATGCAGGCACCAGCACGTCGCGCGCGGTTGCGCCGCCTACGTCCACACGCAGCAGGCCGCGGGGCGCGTCACTTACCGCACCGAAGGAGGCATCGATGTCCTCCAGGTCATGCAGGATGCGCCCGGCTTTCTCGTAGTACAGCACCCCCTCGGCGGTGACCGATACGCGCCGGGTGGTGCGTTCAAGCAGCCTTACCCCCAGGTGCGCCTCCAGTTCGCGCACCGTCTTGCTGAGCGTGGCGGCCGGCATGTCCAGCGCCTCGGCGGCGCGCGTGAAACTGCCCGTCTCCACAACGCGGGTGAACGCCCGGATGGCGATCAACTGATTCACGTGGTCTCTTCCTTACCGGCGAGTCCGCCAGACGGTCGGGGGAGTGGACCTTCGTCCACGGCGTCCTGCGCGATACCGACGCACAGGAGCGTAGCAAGCTGACTTGTTCAGCAATACCGTATTTCTACTGCAGAAGGCATGCGGTTACAGTGCGCGCGCCCACAGTTGTGACACCTGGGGCATGCCAAACAGTTGTTCATGCTGCTCGGTCAGCAACTCAAAGCCGGCGCGTTCGTATAGTCGTCGCGCGTCAATGAGCGCTGCATTGGTCCACAGCACCATGCGCTTGTAGCCCACGGCACGCGCGAACGCCATTGCTTCTTCAACCAGCCGCTGGCCTATGCCCAGCCCACGTGCGCTGGCATCGACGTGCAACAAACGCAGCTTGGCGTTCTGCGCGTCGTGGCGGACCACGAACACCGATCCCACCGGGGTGCCGTCGAGTTCGGCAATCCAGCAGCGCTCGGTCTGTGGATCATGCTCGCGCAGGTAGCGCGTGACGATGTCGGCCACCAGCGCCTCGAACTCGGCGTTCCAACCGAACTCGCGTGCATACAGCGCGCCGTGTTTGTGAATCACCCAGCCCATGTCGCCGGGACGAGGGTCGCGCAGCAGGTAGTTGGCCGGAGCGCCGCCCAGCAGGGTCTGGATCTGTGTCATGGCCTCGACCAGCCGCTGCTGCCCCGGTTCACTCAGGGCACGCACCATCATCCCGATGCTGTCATTGGACGCGGCATCGAGCTGCGCGAATGCCACGCGCCCGGCGTCGGTCAGCATCAGCCGGTTGGCGCGCCCGTCCATCGCCGAGGGCTCCCGGCGCAGCAGTCCGCGGGCCTGCAGGCTGCTCAGCAGCCGGCTCAGATAGCCGGCGTCGAGACCCAGTCGCTGTCCCAGCTGCGCGGCGCTCACGCCCTGCCCTTCGGCGAGTTCGAACAAGACACGTACTTCGGTGAGCGTGAAGTCGCTGCGCAGCAGGTGCTCTTCCAGCACGCCGATCTGCCGGGTGTAGAAGCGGTTGAAGGCCCGGACCTGCGCGATTGGCGCACTATGCAGCTCGGACATGCCCTGTTCCAAAGTTGCCTGAAGCAAGTATTACATGCCTGAAGCACATATATCGCGGGGTTATGTGATCCATTTCTCGACTTATATGGCTTAAACGAAAGATTCGTTGCAGTACGGTTTACGTTCTGTTAATTCTGCGTTTAGCGACCAGGGCCCTGGCCGCAAGGAGAACCAATTAGATGAAGCACTGACATAACGACCACCCAAAAAACTGACTGCAAGGTGCATGCATGAACTACCGTATTGGCAGTAGTGTTCAGGCTCCAAAAGCGATAACGCCATTGGCATCTGCAGTGATGGTGGCCTTGACCACCGCGCTGCTGGCCGCCAGCCCGACGGCGGCGGCGCAGGACAGCAGCACACAGGGAAGCTCGGCCACCACACTGGACACCGTTTCAGTGCTCGGCAGCCGTACCAAACCCCGTACCGTCTCGTCGTCGGCCGTGCCGATCGACATCATCAGCGGCGAAGAATTCCGCAACCAGGGTGCCACCGATGCACTCGACCAGCTGAAAGTGCTGGTGCCCTCCTTCAACGTCAGCACCATTCCCATCGATGACGCCGCCAGCCTGGTGCGCCCGGCCAACCTGCGTGGCCTGCCGCCGGACAACACCCTGCTGCTGGTCAATGGCAAACGCTTCCATCGCTCCGCGGTGATCACCTTCCTGGGCCACGGTCTGTCTGACGGTGCACAGGGGCCGGATCTCTCGGTGTTCCCGTCACTGGCGCTGGAACAGGTGGATGTGCTGCGTGATGGCGCGGCGGCGCAGTACGGTTCGGACGCCATCGCCGGCGTGCTCAATTTCGGCCTCAAGAAGCTGCGCGAAGGTGGCACTGCTGAAGTCTTCACCGGCAAGTATTACGAAGGTGACGGCCTGACCACCCAGTACTCGGCACAGATCGGCCTGCCCCTGACCGAGCATGGCTTTGCCACCTTTACGGCCGAATGGCGCAAGGCCGACGACACCTCGCGCAGTGTGCAGCGTGACGACGCAGCGGCAGCAGCCGCGGCAGGCTATCCGGGCGTACAGGACCCGGCCCAGATATGGGGCTCGCCCAAGGTCGACGATGATTTCAAGTTCGTCGCCAACCTCGGCCTGACCACCGAGAACGTGGACTTCTACCTGTTCGGCAACTACGCCAAACGCGAAGTCGATGGCGGTTTCTATTACCGTGACCCCACCTCGCGCTCGGGCGTGTACTCCAACGACGGCGGCGAGACGCTGCTGGTCGGCAACCTGACCGGCGCAGGCACCTGCCGCGGCATCGCCCTGCGCGATCCCTCCGGAAACCTGCTGCCCTATGCGGGCGTGGCGGCGGCGGTAGGGGCACTGCCGGCGAACTGCTTTACCTTCCTGTCCAGCCTGCCGGGCGGGTTTACCCCGCGCTTTGGTGGCGAGCTGGAGGATTCCTCGGTGTTTGCCGGGGCGAAGGGCACGCTGGGTGAGTGGTACTGGGATGTCAGCGGATCGTACGGCCGCAACGACATCGAGTTCACCATCTACAACACGGTCAACGCCTCACTGGGTCCCGACCAGCCCGCCAACCTGTACTTCCGGCCGGGCGGCAATACCCAGACGGAAAAAAACTTCAACGTTGATGTGAGCCGCGACATCCCGGTGACGTTCAGCAGCCAGCCGCTACGCCTGGCGCTGGGCGCTGAATGGCGCGAGGAGAGCTTCAAGATCAGCCAGGGCGATGGCCCGTCCACCGCGATCGGCCCGCTCACCGAGCAGGGCTTCGCACTGGGTTCGAACGGCTTCAATGGCTTCAGCCCGCGCACCTCCGGCACCTTCGACCGTCGCAACTGGGCCGCCTACGCCGACCTGGAAGCACAGCTGACCGAGAAGTTCCTGCTGGCCGGTGCACTACGCTTCGAGGATTACGACTCGTTCGGCAGCACCACCACGGGCAAGCTGACCGGGCGTTTTGACTTCACCCCGACCTTCGCCATCCGTGGTGCCTACAACACCGGCTTCCGCGCGCCGACGCCGGGCCAGGCCAACATCAGCCAGATCAGCACCGTGTTCGGCGGCACTGCACTGGAAGACATCGCCACCCTGCCGCCAACCAATCCGATCGCACAGATCAAGGGCGCACAGCCCCTGACTCCGGAAGAGTCCAAGAACTTCTCACTCGGCGCGGTATGGACCGAGGGCGACTGGCTGGTCACCCTGGATGGGTATCGCATCGAGGTGGAAGACCGCATTGCGCTCAGCACCAGCTTCACCATCACCGACGAGGAGCGCGCCGCGCTTGTCGCTGGCGGCAATGCCGAAGCCGCCTCGATTTCGCAGGTGACCTACTTCGGCAATGCGTTCGACACCACCACCACCGGTGTGGACCTGGTCACCAGCTACAAGAGTGACCACTTTGGCGGTGACACCACCTATTCGCTGGCCGCGAACTGGAACAAGACCAAGGTGGACCGCTTCGACACCGACTTCATCGACGAAGCGCGCGTGTACAAGCTGGAGAAGTCGCTGCCCAAGACCAAGGGCTATTTCAGCATCCATCACCAGCGCCAGATCTTCCACTCCAACCTGCGCTTCAACTACTACAGCTCGTGGTACGAAGATCACCTGGACAGCGGCGTGATCTCCGCTGAGGACGGCGGCCTGCCGATCTACGGCGGCAGTGCCGTGATCGTGGACGCCGAAGTGGGCTGGAAGTTCGACTCGGGCCTGTACTTCAGCCTGGGCGCGCAGAACCTGTTCGACCGAACCCCGGCGAAGAATCCCTGGGGCGGCGTGGCCGGTGCCGAGTACCCGGTGCACTCGCCGTATGGCTTCAACGGCGGGTTCTATTACGCGCGGGTGGGCTGGAAGTTCTGAGGAAGCGTACTTCCAGGAATGCCGGGCCATGGACGGCCCGGCAGTTACGCATCAGATGTTGATCTCGTAGCGCACGCTTCGCCCGCTCCCTGGCAATCGGCGTAGGCAGCCCTTCTCCAGCAACTCGACCAGATGACGCGTCGCCGTCGCCTTGGATACCTTGGCCACCGCCTGATACTGACGCGCACTGATTCCTTGCTCGAAGCCCCGCTCGCCGCCATCCAGCAGACGGTTGAGAACCTTGATCTGCTCGGCCGACAGATCATCCATGCGGTGCTGTTGCCAGAAGCGTGCCTTGGCAAGCACCGTATCGATGCGCTTCATCGCCTGAAGCAGACTCTTATGCAGTGTCTCCAGAAACCATTGCAACCACGCTGTGATGTCCAGATCTGCCTTCTGACTGCTTTCCAGTACACGGTAGTAGCCCGCCCGATCTTCCAGGATGCTGGCCGACATGGCGTGGAAGCGGATTGCCTGGGGTTGGCCTTGCGCCAGCGCCAGGTCAGTGAGCGCACGGGTCAAGCGACCATTGCCATCGTCAAACGGGTGCAGGGTAACGAACCAGAAGTGTGCGATGCCTGCGCGCAGCAGCGGGTCCAGCGTTGCATCCTCACGGGAGGCGGCAAACCAGGTCAGGAACGCATCCACCTGAAGTTCGAGTCCATCCCTGGGCGGAGCCTCGAAGTGAACTGTGGGGCGGTCAATCCGGCCCGACACCACCTGCATCGGCTCTTCGCCACGCAGCCCTCCCCCCCTGATGCGCAGCGGTAGCAGATCGTCCTGCGCGGCAAACAGCCACCGATGCCACTGCATCAACCGTGCATTGTCCAAGGCGCGTTCCGGATGTCCGGTGGCATCGAGCATGAGCTCAGCCAGCCCTTCACTGCGTGCGCTGGTGCGCGTGATCGCCTCCGATTCGATACCCAGGAGACGAGCCAGCGAGGACCGAACCGAACCCACGTTCAACTCTTCCCCTTCGATGGCAGAGGAAGTAACGATGTTGGCCAGGAGCGTGTCCAAGGCATCTTCGGCCTGTCCCACCGGGTCGGCTGCACCTGCCATGCCCAGCAGTTGTCCCTGGGCTTCCACGCACTGGCGGAGAAGCGGGGCCAACACATCGGACTCCCAGCGGAAGGCGGGCCAGTCAGGGCGCTCCCAGATCCACAGCGGACCAGACATGAACACTCCATTCAGGTGAGTGAGCCGATTAGACGGGCTAATCGGCTCATTTTGTGAGCCGATTATGCCCCCTAATCGGCTCATCCGCCATCCGGAGCACCTGCTGCGTCAGCGCGCGGCCACCCGCAGCAATTCCCGGGCGGCTTCCTCCGAGCTGGCGGGGTTCTGACCGGTGATCAGCTTGCCGTCCGTGACCACGTACTGGCCCCAGTCGGCCCCCTTCTCATAGCGAGCGCCGAGCCGGGCCAGTTCGTCTTCCACCAGGAAGGGCACGATGTCAGTCAGCTCGACCGCAGCCTCTTCACTGTTGCTGAAGCCGGTGACATGTCGGCCCTTCACCAGTGGCGACCCATGCGCGCCGTTGACATGACGCAGCACGCCAGGGGCGTGGCAGACAAAGCCGATCGGCTTGCCGGCCCGATCAAAGGCTTCAATGAGCGCAATGGAATCGCGCGATTCGGCCAGGTCCCAGAGCGGTCCGTGACCTCCCGGGTAGAAAACGGCGTCGAAGTCCGCCGGGTCCACATGCGAGAGCTGCACCGTGTTGCCCAACGCCCTCTGCGCGGCAGGGTCCTGTTTGAAGCGGGCGGTCAACGCGGTCTGTGAATCCGGCTCGTCGCTCTTCGGGTCCAGGGGCGGCTGGCCGCCCGCAGGCGATGCCAGCGTGACCTGCACGCCGGCGTCGGTGAATACGTAATAGGGGGCGGCAAACTCTTCCAGCCAGAAGCCGGTCTTCTTGCCGGTGTTGCCGAGCTGGTCGTGCGAGGTGAGCACCATCAGGACCTTCATGGCGGGCTCCGTTTGTAGGGGAGCATCAGCATGCAGATGCGAAGGTAAAGGCAGTGTTCAATCCGTCGTGTTGGGCGTCACCCTTCCCAGTTCAACCCGCGCGGCGCATTGCGGAACCCCGCTTTGCGCAACGCCTCGGTGACGGGCCCTTTCCCCGGCGGCGCGTCATCGATCAACGCGAGGGTGAAGCGCAGGCGGGGCGTGCGGCGCAGCGCGATCACCAATGCGGTCGCCGCCGACGCCAGAACTTCAGCCGCATCAGGAACATCGGCCGGCACGTAGTTGAGCAGCGAACGCCCTCCCTGGGTCAGATAGAACAGGAGCCTTCCGCCTCCGATCACCACAATGCCGCCGGGGCGGCGCAGCGGGCGCACACCGGACGCATGTGCGGTCCAGGGCAGCGTGGTCCCGAACGGATTGGCAGGATCGACCGCAGACAGCGCCACCGCAGCCACGCTCCCCTTGTCTGCCGCCTCGGCCAGTTCGCGCAGCCGATCCACATCCGTGCGGTCTGCGAACTGGGCCCCGCCCAGCCCCTCGACGAATCGTCCGCGCAGCACCCGCCCGGCGTCTTCCATACGCCGGTACACCTGCTGGATCGCCGCGAAGCCGCCGGCCACACCTTCGGCCATCGCCGCACCGCGCGTGACAACGCCTTGCCGATCCAGCAGACCTTCGGCCAATGCCAGCGCGCGCACAGTGTCGGGCGTGGCCTCACGCTGCAGCAGCGACCAGCGGCCGGCAAGGCTGGGCGCGTCCAGATGCGCAACACCCATCACGGGGCGAGTGGCAGCGCTGCTCGCATCCTGCATCGGTGCGCCCACAAGGCCACGGCGGCGCCGCGCCGCAGCCAGCACG
>NZ_RHPP01000170.1 GCF_003935715.1 Stenotrophomonas sp. 278
CGACGTTCTTTGGGGGGAGACTCCTGGTTTGGGCCGCCCCCCCCGGGGGGGTCGACGGGCGCGCCCAGTCGGGGCGGCGGGCGGGCCCCCCGGCCCAGGTGGTGCCCGGATCGCGCGCGAAACGTCACGGTCAGGGCAGCTGCTGCTTTCTCCTGCAATCGCAACTGTCTGAAAAATCGCCGGAATCAGTCCGGAACCGGCCAAAATGGCCGGGTGTCTTTGCGCCGTCGCCTTCGCTCGTCCACAATAGTGGGCCCGCCGCGGTCCCCAGCCGGCGCCCTGTCGAGGGAGCCTGGAAGCGCGTGCGGTCGTTCCTATTCCCACGGTGACGCATGAATTTCCACGAATACCAGGCAAAACAACTGCTTGCCGAGTACGGCATCCCGGTCCCGGCCGGCAAGGTCGCGGCTACTCCGGACGAGGCGGTTGCCGTCGCCCAGTCGCTGGGCCAGGGCCCCTGGATGGTCAAGGCGCAGATCCACGCAGGCGGCCGCGGCAAGGCCGGCGGCGTCAAGTTCTGCAAGACCGTCGATGACGTGAAGGCCGCTGCGGCCAAGATGCTCGGCACCAAGATGGCCACCTACCAGACCGCCGGCGTTGAACTGCCGATCAATCTGGTGCTGGTGACCACCGCCGGTGAGATCGTCAAGGAGCTGTACCTGTCGGTCCTGGTGGATCGTGGCACCCGCACCATCAGCTTCATCGCTTCGTCGGAAGGCGGCATGGAGATCGAACAGGTCGCCGCTGAAACCCCGGACAAGATCCACACCCTGAATGTGGACTTCGTGGAAGGCGTGCAGGGTTACCACGGCCGTGACATCGGCTTCAAGATGGGCCTGACCGCCAAGCAGGCCGGCCAGTTCGCCAACATCATGGTCAACCTGTACCGCATCTTCAACGAAAAGGACCTGGCGCTGGTTGAAATCAACCCGCTGGCCATCCTGGACGACGGCAACCTGTACGCGCTGGACGGCAAGTTCAACAGCGACGACAACGCCAACTTCCGTCACAAGGCACTGGTCGCCATGCGCGACAAGTCGCAGGAAGACGAAACCGAAGTGACCGCTTCGGAGCTGGACATCAACTACGTCACCATGGACGGCAACATCGGTTGCATGGTCAACGGTGCCGGTCTGGCCATGGCCACCATGGACGTGATCAAGCTCAACGGCGGCGAGCCGGCGAACTTCCTCGACGTGGGCGGCGGTGCCAACAAGCAGCGCGTGATTGAAGCCTTCAAGCTGATTCTGTCCTCGGACAAGGTGGAAGGCATCTTCGTCAACATCTTCGGCGGCATCGTCCGTTGCGACATGATTGCCGAAGGCATCATCGCCGCAGTGAAGGAAGTGGGCGTCAAGGTGCCGGTCGTGGTGCGCCTGGAAGGCACCAACGTGGAAGAAGGCAAGCAGCTGCTGCGCGACAGCGGCATGGCCATCATCCCGGCTGACAACATCAACGACGGTGCCAAGAAGGTCGTTGAAGCTGTCAAGAACGCCGCCTGATCCGACACCGAAGGAAATCCCATGTCTGTTTTGATTAACAAGAACACCAAGGTGATCGTGCAGGGCTTCACCGGCCAGCAGGGCACCTTCCACGCCACCCAGATGATCGAGTACGGCACCCAGGTGGTCGGCGGCGTCACCCCGGGCAAGGGCGGCACCACCCACATCGACCTGCCGGTGTTCAACACCGTGGCCGATGCGGTGCAGGCCACCGGCGCTGACGCGTCGGTGATCTATGTCCCGCCGCCGTTCGCGGCCGACGCGATCCTGGAAGCCGCTGCGGCTGGCATCAAGGTCATCGTGTGCATCACCGAAGGCATTCCGGTGCTGGACATGCTGCGCGTGGACAACGTGCTGAAGGCATCGCACCCGGACACCGTGCTGATCGGGCCGAACTGCCCCGGCGTGATCACCCCGGGCGAGTGCAAGATCGGCATCATGCCGGGCCACATCCACAAGCCGGGCAAGATCGGCATCGTGTCGCGTTCGGGCACCCTGACCTATGAAGCGGTCAAGCAGACCACGGAAGTGGGTCTGGGCCAGTCCACCTGCATCGGCATCGGTGGTGACCCGATCAACGGTCTGAACTTCGTCGACTGCCTGAAGCTGTTCAACGAAGACCCGCAGACCGAAGGCATCATCATGGTCGGCGAAATCGGCGGTGACGCTGAAGAAGCCGGTGCCGAATACATCAAGGCCCACGTGAAGAAGCCGGTCGTCGGCTTCATCGCCGGTGCCTCGGCTCCGGCCGGCAAGCGCATGGGCCACGCCGGTGCGATCGCGTCGGGCGGCAAGGGCACCGCGGAAGGCAAGTTTGCCGCCATGGAAGCGGCTGGCGTCGTCACCGTGCGTTCGCCGGGCGACCTGGGCGCTGCCATCGCCAAGCTGGTCAAATAATCGACCTGCCAATGTGATGCACGGACGGCCGCCTTCGGGCGGCCGTTTTGCGTTCCGGGATATCACGCACCGCCTGGGCCGGCCAACGGCCGGCGCTACCGGAGTGCACGAGCATGGGTAGCGCCGGCCGTTGGCCGGCCCAGGCGGTGCATGAAACCACGTGCCATCAACAGCCAGCGCTACAATAGGTCATTGCACCCAAAGGCACGGCCTCATGACCTCGATCCGCATCGCGATGGCGCAGTTTGATTTCCCGGTCGGGGCGGTTGCCCAGAACACCGACAACATCATCGCGATGATCGCCGAGGCGCGCGATGAGTTCGGGGCCGAACTGGTGGTGTTCCCGGAACTGGCGATCAGCGGTTACCCGCCGGAAGACCTGCTGCTGCGTCCGGGCTTCCTCTACGACTGCGAGCAGGCGCTCAAGCGCATCGCCGCGAGCGTGCAAGGCGTCACTGCCGTGGTCGGCTGGCCGCAGAGCGCCGGCACCGTGGTCTACAACGCGGCCAGCGTGCTGCAGCACGGCAAGGTGCTGCATACCTACCGCAAGCGCGAGCTGCCCAATTACGCGGTGTTCGACGAGCGCCGCTACTTCGACGTCGACCCGGACGGCGGCAGCTGTGTGTTTGAACTCAAGGGCGTGCCGGTGGGCGTGCTGGTCTGCGAAGACCTGTGGTTCCCCGAGCCGCTGGCCGACACCGTGCGCGAAGGCGCGCAGCTGGTGGTCGTACCGAACGCGTCGCCGTACGAGCGCGGCAAGCATGCCCAGCGTGATGCGCTGCTCGCCGAGCGCACCCGCGAAAGCGGCGCGGCGCTGGTGTATCTCAACACGGTGGGCGGTCAGGACGCGCTGGTGTTCGACGGGGCCTCGGTGGTCGCCAATGGCGATGGCACCGTGCATCCGGCCGCCGCCGCCTTCACCGACCAGTGGCTGGTGGTGGATTACGACGCGGCCACGCGCAGTTTCCTGCCGCGCGAGTGGATGGACGACGGCGACGAAAGCATGGACGCGCTGGCCTGGCGCGCGGTCACCCGTGGCATCCAGGACTACTGCCGCAAGAACGGCTTCAAGAAGGTCTGGCTGGGGCTGAGCGGTGGCATCGACTCGGCGCTGGTGCTGGCCATGGCAGTGGACGCGCTGGGCGCGGAGAACGTCACGGCGGTGCGGCTGCCCTCGCGCTACACCGCCGGCATGTCCAACGACCTGGCCGCCGAGCAGTGCCGCGCACTGGGCGTGAAGCTGGAGGCGGTGTCGATCGAGCCGGTGTTCGAGGGCCTGATGACCGCGCTGGGGCCGATGTTCGAAGGCCAGGCGGTGGACGTGACCGAGGAAAACCTGCAGTCGCGCGCGCGCGGGGTGATCCTGATGGCGCTGTCGAACAAGTTCGGCGGGCTGCTGCTCACCACCGGCAACAAGAGCGAGTACTCGGTGGGCTACGCCACCATCTACGGCGACATGTGCGGCGGCTACGCCCCGCTGAAGGACCTGTACAAGACCGAGGTATTCGGGCTGTCCAAGTGGCGCAACACGGTGGGCGGCGCACCGGTGATTCCGCCGGCGGTGATCAGCCGTCCGCCCTCGGCCGAGCTGCGCGACAACCAGACCGACCAGGATTCGCTGCCGGCCTACGACGTGCTGGACGGCATTCTGTACCGCTATGTGGACCAGGAGCAGTCGCGCGAGGAGATCGTCGCGGCCGGCTACTCGCCCGAGGTGGTGGACCGCGTGCTGCGCCTGGTGCGCACCAGTGAATGGAAGCGTCATCAGGCCGCCCCGGGCCCGAAGGTGTCGCGCCGCGCGTTCGGGCGCGAGCGCCGGTATCCGATCAGCAACGGGTACAAGGGTTGAGCGAACCGTGACGGGCGACGCGCATGGCGCGTCGCTACGGGTAGGTTTGGCGGCGGATGACGCGCATGGCGCGTCACTACCGGGGTCATGTTCGTGTAGGGACACGCCATGCGTGTCCACACAATGTCGGTGGCCGTCAGTCAGCCGTCAGCAGCGCAGGGCGCTTCTGTTCGACAACGGTCAGGAACGCCTCCAGCACATCGTAGGGATAGTCTCCCGGTCCGCAGGCTGCCTTATCCGGCAGCTTGTCCGCCCTGAGGTAGGCCCTGCGCAGGAGTGCCTCCGAACCTTCGGACACCAGTCCTTCGTCGCGGTTCAAACTCAGACACATCAGCAGCTGGTTCTTGATGGTGGAAGCGCGGAGTGAGTCGCCGAATTCCGTCAGGCATTGGGAGGCGCGCAGCTCCGCCACATTCACGCACATGCGTGCCGCCATTGCGATGGGTGAACCATCGACGATCTGCACGGCCGGATGTTCCGCAAACTGGACCCGCTTCGTCGGCGCGGCATGGCGCGCGGCACCCGCCGTCGCACCGAACAGACGGTTCGCGATCAAGCCGATATCCAGTCGACCCGGTGACTTGCCTGCGGGCAGCGCGTTCGCTGGAGCGGAGAAGGTGTGCGTCTGCGTGGGCGGCGTGGAGGAGGGAATCAATGTCATCGTGTGGGCACGCGTGAGGGGGAGGGTGATTGAATACCCTGCGCACGCCGAGTGCGCTTTCAACATTCTTCCGCCCGTGCAGCGGATCGCTGGGGGAGGGCAGGAAGAGCCGTGGTTGGCGAGCGGGCCGACAGGCCAAAAAGAAAGGGCCCTTCCGGGCCCTTTTCCTGTTCGATGTTTTGAATGCCGTTCCGGCGTTACTTGCGTTCCATCTGCGCGTTGCGCTGGCCGGTGCTGGCGGACTTCTCGCCGGCGAACGGGTTGAGCTTGCGGATCATCCACGGGTACTTGGGCCAGTCGCCCTGCAGCCACGGGTGGTTGGGCTGGTTGAGCTCGAGCACGCGGCGGGCGTCGTCGGCCAGGGTCTTGTTGCCCAGGTGGGTGTAGGCCTCGCCCAGCGCCGCCACGGCGTCGTACTGGAAGGCGCTCTGCGGGTAGGTTTCCAGCAGGTAGTTGGCGCGGCCGGCGGCGGAAACGTAGGCTTCGCGGCGCAGGTAGTACAGCGCGTTGTCCAGCTCGTGCTGGGCGAACACGTCGCGCAGCACCAGCATGCGGCTGCGCGCATCGGCGGCGTAGCGGCTGTTCGGATAGCGCTCAACGACGATGTTGAAGTCGGCGTACGCCTGGCGCGGGGTGGACAGGTCACGGCGGCTCGGGTCCAGGGACCATACGCGGCGCAGGAAGACCGTATTGCGGTTGCTGTTGGACAGGCCGCGCAGGTAGTACATGTAGGCGATGTTGCGGTGGGTCGGGTAGGTCCGGATGAAGCGGTCGATGCTGGACACGGCGTCATCGTGCTTGCCGGCCTTGTACTGGGCGTAGGCGGTTTCGATCATCGCCTGCTCGGTGTACGGGCCATACGGGTACTGGGCGACCAGGCGGCGGAAGGAGGTTTCCGCCCCGCTCCAGTTGCCCTTCTGCATCAGGCCGTGGCTCTTGTCGTACAGGGCTTCCACGGGCGTGCCTTCATCCGGGTTGTCGCCCTTGGCACCCCGGTGGCAACCGGTGGAAACGAGGGCCAGGACCACCAGCAGGGCGGCGGTACGGACGGGCGCGGACAGCAGGGACGAGCGTCGGATCATGAGGTCAGGGCGGGACGCGGCTGGAATACGAAGGGTCGATGATAGCCTAGAGGGTGTCATGAATGCTGAGCCGAGTGCGAAGGGCCTTGCGGCGGGACGAGACAAGGCGGACGCCGCAGCGCAGGCAGGTCGCCTGGGCAAGGCGTCCGCCGCGGTATCGGCGCGCCGCAAGGCCGTTCGCGCCGGGTTCAGTGTTCATGGCACCCTCTGCAGCCTGTCCTGCGACTGAAACAGGTCGCCCGGGCCCCAAAATTGTCACTTTGAAGCACGTAGCCATGTCTGAAAACCTCGAAACTGAATCCGAATCGCCCCGTCAGGCGATCGTCCCCGACAGCGCTGCCGGTCGTCGCTTTGACGCCGTGCTGGCCGAATTGTTCCCCGAGTTCTCGCGCTCCAAGCTGAGCGAGTGGATCAAATCGGGCGACGTGCTGCTGAACGGCGAACCGGCGCGCGGGCGTGACCCGGTGCGCGGCGGCGAGGTGGCCACCCTGACCGTGGTGCTGGACACCCAGACCCACGCCGAGCCGGAAGACATTCCGCTGGACATCCTGTACGAGGACGAGCACGTCTTTGTCATCAACAAGCCGGTGGGCCTGGTGGTGCACCCGGGGGCCGGCAATCCGTCGGGCACCCTGGTCAACGCCCTGCTGTTCCGCGACCCGGGCCTGGCGGTCCTGCCGCGTGCCGGCATCGTCCATCGCCTGGACAAGGACACCAGCGGGGTGATGGTGGTGGCGCGTACCCTGCAGGCGCAGACCGCGCTGATCGAGCAGCTGGCCGCGCGCGACGTGCACCGCCAGTACGTGGCGGTGGTGGTGGGCGCGCTGGTATCCGGCGGTACCGCCGATGCGCCGATCGAGCGCCACCCGCGCGACCGCATCCGCATGGCGGTGCGTGAGGACGGCAAGGATGCAGTCACCCATTACCGCCTGCGCGAGCGCTTCCGCGCGCACACTGCGCTGGAGTGCCGCCTGGAAACCGGTCGCACCCATCAGATCCGCGTGCATATGGCGCACCTGAAGCATCCCATCGTCGGCGACCCGCTGTACGGCGGTGCGCTGAAGCTGCCGAAGGGGGCCAGCGACGAGTTGGTGGCCCAGCTGCGCGGCTTCAAGCGCCAGGCCCTGCACGCGGAAACCCTGGAGTTTGCCCATCCCATCACCGGTGAGCCGGTGCGCAACAGCGCGCCGTTGCCGGCCGACATGGTGGCGCTGCTGGACGCGCTGCGGGACGACACCCGCCACCACGCCGAGCTGGAACGCGGACGCCGCTGATGGCTGACACCGTGCCCGTGCTGATGGCGGACTGGCCTGCGCCCCCCGGAGTGCGGGCGGTCACCACGCTGCGCTACGGGGCAGGCGGGTCATCGCCGCCGTTCGACCAGTTCAACATGGGCAACCGCTATTCCGCCGAGGGCGACGACCCGGACCAGGTGCAGCGCAACCGTGACCTGCTGGTCCCTGGCCTGGACCTGCCGTCCGCGCCGCACTGGCTGCGCCAGGTGCATGGCACCGGCGTGCTGCGGTTCGACGCAGCGCCTGTCGCGCAGGGGGTGGAGGTCGAGCCCACCGCCGACGCTGCGGTGACTTCCGCCCCCGGCGTGGTGCTGGCGATCCTGACCGCCGACTGCCTGCCGGTGGTGTTTGCAGCACGCGACGGCGGTGAGGTCGGGGCCGCGCACGCCGGCTGGCGCGGGCTGGCCGACGGCATGCTG